>JAAZVO010000017.1 GCA_018623405.1 Crocinitomicaceae bacterium | reverse complement strand
GTAAGAGTAGATTATGTATAACACCTGGAAGAAAGAGTAAATAATGCCATTCTCTAACCTTTTTATTAATTGTAACTAGTAAATAAAAAAATAAAAACGGTAGGATAAATAGAAAAGGCTCGAGAATAAATAAAGATATATCCAATTTGTACTCCAGCCTAAATATGATAATGAAATCATTAAATAAATTAATGGAGATACCAAATAAAAACAATCCAAGATAGATGTTACCCTTTTTGTTTTTCGATTTTATTGTAAGGAATAGTAACCCAATCAGTAATGAATTACAAAAGATAAAAATCGAAGGAACAAACCTCAATATTTCTTCTATTGGCATTCTATAAAATTAAAAAATTCTCTCGGGGTTCAAATGAAAAAGCCCTAAACCCGTTTGGGAATAAGGCTTTTATAAATATTTGTGAACCTGCAGGGATTCGAACCCCGAACCTCCGCATCCGTAGTGCGGTGCTCTATCCAGTTAAGCTACAGGTCCATTTCGAGGTGCAAAAATAGTCATATTTCTTACCTACCCTATTTTCATATTAGCTTTATGGCGTGAATTGGCAACAATATTTAAAATCTTTTAAAAATTATTTGAAATTAGAAAGGTCGCTTTCTGATAATTCTATAGAGGCTTATTTGCGAGATGTGGAAAAGCTTTGGCAATTTTGCGACTCTGAGTATGGAAACCCTTCGCCTACCCAAATAGACTTAAATCATCTTCGTAGTTTTCTGAAACAAATTGCGGAATGGGGAATATCTGCAAGATCGCAAGCAAGAATAATCTCCGGTTTAAAAGCCTTCTTTAAGTTCTTATTGTTGGAAGATATTGTTTCTATAGATCCTACAGAACTTTTGGAAGCTCCTAAACTTAGTAGAAAATTACCTGAAGTATTGAGTGTTGAGGAAATCAATTTAATTGAAGTTCAAATTGACCGAAGTAAACCTGAAGGTGAACGTAACTTAGCTATTATTGAAACCATGTATAGCTGCGGCTTGAGGGTTTCTGAAGTGATTGGTTTACAAATTTCTAATCTTTACCTTAATGAAGGTTTTATACGGGTAACGGGAAAAGGAAATAAGGAGCGGTTAGTTCCTATTGGTAGTTCTGCCACTAAATACATTAAACTGTACACAAATTCTATCAGAAATCACCAAACCATAAAACCCGAAGCAGAAGACATTTTGTTCTTAAACCGAAGAGGAAATAAACTTACGCGCGAAATGGTTTTTATGGTTATTAAAGACCTTGTTAGAAAAGCCGGAATTGAAAAAAATGTGTCGCCACATACTTTTCGGCATTCTTTTGCTACTCACCTTATTGAAGGAGGAGCAGATTTACGGGCAGTGCAAGAAATGTTAGGCCACGAAAGTATTACCACAACCGAAATTTATACCCATTTAGATAGAGACTTCTTAAAAAGCGCTATCCTTCAATTTCATCCAAGGTCAAAAATGCTTTAGATACTATTTAACTTTAACGCAAATACAATCGTAATAGCCAATAGGGATATGCTAGCCATAATAAAAAATAGCATGAAAAAAGTTCTAAAGGCTCTCCAATACCATTTACCACCAAAAAAATGGAAATAACCAAAAAGCGGATATAAATATGCAAGATTGGGAATTTCATTGGCCACTGCAGGAAGTGTTTCAGTAAGTAACCCAGAGGTGGAGTTAAAAAAGGCAGTAACCAAGTTGAAGGTGCCAAACAAATAGGTATTTCCAACTAAATTTTCAGCATAGTTATATTTTTTAAATCCGAAAAACATCCAAGAAAAAAAGAAATAATAGGAATAGCAAAAAACAATACTACGTTTATGTACCGCTGAAAAAGTTGGTAAAAATCTTTTACTATTGTTCATCATCACTAACCTTTATAAATGATAAACTCTAGAAATCGTAAAAAAAGGTGGCCAAAACATAAACTGTAATCGTAACCACTAAATATTTGGCAGGAGCTGAATATGGTTTTCTAAAACCATCTAAATAACTAATTATTGGCTTTTTAGGCTTAATTAGCATGTGCCAAAAAGTGTAAATAAAACCCCTATCTAAATTAAAAGTAGTATCTACAAATTGAGTGAAAAGCAGTTTCAGCGTTAGTCTTTCTATAACCACCTTTCTCCCGCAGATGTCACATTGTTGGGTTTCTATTGAGTTTTGACCATCAGACATTTAAAAACTTGATAGCTAGTTTTGGGTTTATATGTATTGGCATACTATATGTTTGCCGGATTATTCAATAATAAGACTTTTAAAGATTGCTCAATAAAAAATTTGCAGAAAGGCTCATCTTGTTAATAGGCTTGTTAAGCCTTGCCTTCTTTGTAAATCTTAGGTATTTAAAGCTCGATTATAGGTTCGAGAACTTTTTTCCTGCCAAAGACCCTGACCTTAATTTTTATTATGATTTTGTAAAGGAATTTGAAACTGATAACGACTTCTTCATAATTGGAGTAAAAAACGAAAAAGGCATTTTCAAACAAGATTTTTTAACTAAAGTAGATGCGCTAACAGATTCTCTTCAAAAAATTAAAAATGTTGCTGAAGTCACCTCTCCTACCAAGTTAAAATTTCCTGTGGTTGGCCCAATTGGAGTAATTTCTGTTCCCTACTTACATGTAAACAGACCTGAGTTATACCAAAAAGATTCCATTAGAATTTACGAATCGCAAAACTTAGTGGGTAGTTTGTTTTCTGAAGATGCCAAAACATTAAGCCTGCAAGTAAAACACCTGCCTAATTTAGCCAAACCTCCTAGCGACTCATTGGTATTAGCCATTGAAAATACGCTTCAAAGTTTTGGTTTTGATGAAGCTCATGCGGCAGGAAAAATAAAAGGTCAATATTACTTTACCCAACAAATGGTATTTGAATTATTACTATTTATTGGGGTTTCCATTGGTTTGGTAGCCATATTTCTTTTCATTTCGTTTAGGGCATTTTGGGGAATTTGGGTTCCGCTTGTAGTTATTGGGTTAAGTGTTTTATGGATGCTTTCTATAATGGGTTTTATTGATAAACCCATTAATTTAATGACTACCCTCTTACCTACTATATTATTTGTGGTAGGCATTTCAAATGTTGTTCACCTTTTAGAAAGGTACATTTATGAGCTTAGAAACGGAAAAACTAAGAAAGAAGCAATCAAAACCTCTTTTAAAGAAGTTGGCTTCGCTACCTTTCTTACTTCCTTTACCACCGCTGTGGGATTTTTTACCTTAAACACCATCAATATTGTACCGGTAAAAGAGTTTGGAACTTACACTGCAATTGGCGTGCTTATCTCCTTTTTATTGGCGTTTTCTCTTTTACCTTCCGTATTGGTAATTACCAAAAAACCAAAAATAGCAGCCCAAAGTAACGATGGACACTTTTGGACATTGGTGTTGCACCGATTATTGATGTGGATTTTACCAAATAGAAAAATTGTTGGGTTTATTTTATTAGGCCTAATTGGTATTTCAGCAGCAGGAATTTCTATGTTGAAGGTAGATAACTTTTTTGTTGAAGATTGGACCATTAATGAAGAAACCAAAAATGATTACCTCTTCTTTGAAAAAGAATTATCAGGGTTTAGGCCTTTTGAATTAGCTGTTTTCAGTAAAGACTCTAACCAAACCTTTAATGATTACAATCTTTTGGTACAGTTAGATTCAATAGAAAGTGCTTTACATAAAACCTATCAAACTAATTTTATTGTATCGCCACTAAATTTTGTAAAAACTGCCAACCAATCTTTACATGGCGGAAAAACAGAGTATTACGCACTTCCCTCTTCAGAAAAAGAATACAAAAAATTAAAGGCAAAATTCAGAAATTACAAAGCTTCGGGATTAAATACTTACTTAAATGAAAAGGCTACAAAAGCAAGGTTTTCTTCAAAAGTGATTGATTATGGAGGCCATCAAATGAACCTGTTAAA
Organism: Crocinitomicaceae bacterium; assembly: GCA_018623405.1. Lineage (GTDB taxonomy): Bacteria > Bacteroidota > Bacteroidia > Flavobacteriales_G > Salibacteraceae > JAAZVO01. Next base: position 14,339 of record JAAZVO010000017.1, on the reverse strand, counting down.
TGATGAATTTTTTGAGAAAATAAATAAGACTATTGATACTGAAACCATTGACGTTCAGATTACAGGTATGCCATACTTGGTAGATAAAAACAATAAAAATTTATCTAAAAATCTGTTGTTTGGTTTATCAATAGCCTTCGCAATTGTTGCCTTATTAATGGCAATTCTTTACAGATCAGTGCCAATGATAATTGTTGCTTTAATTCCAAACATTTTGCCTTTGGCATTAATTGCAGCATTAATGGGTTTTTTAGGTATAGATCTTAAAATAGCTACCTCAATAGTTTTTACCATTGCCTTTGGAATTGCTGTTGATGATACTATTCACTTTTTAAGTAAATACAAAATTGAATTAAGAAAACATCGAAGCAGATTATATGCGCTTAAAAGAACCTACTTGCAAACAGGTAAAGCAATTGTGGTAACTTCTTTGATATTGAGTGCGGGCTTCCTTATACTAATACTAAGTCAGGTTACTAGTACCTTTTATATAGGCTTTTTAATTAGTTTAACTTTAATTTTTGCCTTAATATCAAACTTATTTTTATTACCTGTTTTAATACTGTTTTTTTTTATGCCCAAAAGAAAAAAATTACCTTTGGCATAGTATTGGATTAAATTCTATAAACAATAATTAGCACATCATGAAAAAGTATTTAAAAGTATCTTTATTTATGGCCTTAGGCCTAGCCACTTTACAGCTTTCTAGCTGTAAGAACAAAAAGAAATTAGCAGACGGAGGAAAAGCTCCAATAGGTGAAGTAGAAATTACCTTGCCTTGTTCAGGGGTTGACTATTTCTCAAACGACAAGTATTTTAGAAGCAACGCTGTTGGAGAAAGCATTGACCAAATGACTTCTAAAAAGAAATCGATGAGCAACGCAAAAGCCCAATTAGCTTCAGATATTCAAACTACTATGAAAGTAGTTGGTGATAACTATGTAAAATCTAGTGAATTTAACAACAAAGAAGAGTTACTAGAAAGGTTTGAGGAAAACGCTAGAACTGTTGTAAACCAAGAGTTACGTGGTGTTAGAACCATCTGTGAAAAACTTGTAAAAACTCCTGAAGGAAAATACAAAACTTACTTAGCTATAGAGCTTTCAGGCGAAGAGTTACTAAATAGATACAGTGAGGTTTTAAGCAAAGACGAAAACCTAAAAATTGATTACAACTACGAAAAGTTTAAAGAAACTTTCGATGCTGAAATGGAAAAGATGGGTAACAACTAATCTTTAACTAATCATAAAAAATAAGCGGCTTATAGCCGCTTTTTTTATGCTAAAACAAAATTGATTTTAAATTATTTTCGATCTGATTAGTTAAATCAATCCCTGCTTTTCCAATTCTCCTGATTATTAAGTTTTCAGGAATCGATATTAATTTATAGGTTTTTATTACTGAATCAACTTTTAATCCAGAAATATCAAAACCAATATCTTCTTTTTTAAAATGAATATCTCCAATATCTACTTTAATTGGAATTCTGCTTGAAATAAATGCAACAATTATGTGCCGATGTTCTCCTATGGGATTGGAAAGACAAATTGCAGGCCTAACTTTTTTAATATTCTGATTTTCAAAAGGAAATGAAACCAATACGAAACTACCTTTTACCATAAAAGGGCTCTCCATCATTTACAGTATATATATCTTCCTCATCATGATTTAGAAATTCATACCCCTTGATGTTTGGTAATAAGGTTAAAATCTCTTCGGATTCATTTTGGACTAATTCTTCCTCAAAAGAAATATAAACTTTGATTTTTTTATTGGGCAGATTAGTAGGGAAATCGAATTTAAGGTTTCCTTCTTTATCTGTATATGCTATGAGCTCAACGCCTTTCATGTTACAAAAGTACCAATATCTATTTATTCGAAATATGAATACTAATTAGTTAAACTTTTAAGAAAAGCTTCAATTACCTGATCTCCCACTTTTGAAGATGCTTTTTCGTAGGCGTTTTGCCCTGCCACCTCATAATTTAAACCAACGCCTTTTAATTTGGTAAGTGGATGAGAGTAGATTATTTCTCCGGTAGAAGCATCAGAAAACTTTATGTTTCCATTTAGTATGGCGGTATATAGTTCAAAATTCACTCCTCCTTGTTGGGTATCTGAATTAATTGCAACAATTACTCTGGCTTGATTTTTTTGCGGCATTACCGCAATGCCATTATTTGAGGCACTTTGTTTAATGCCTGTTTGAAGGTAGTTTCCGCTAATGGCTTTTCCAAAGTTTAACTCATTACCTTCTACATAAATTTCCGGATATTGAATTTGATATTGAACCACCTCTTCAAAAGTTTTAAAATTACCTAAATACCCCTCTACAATAGATTCTTTTTTAAGGTTATCGGATAGCATTTCTTCAGTAATAAGCTCAACTTTTATAGCACCCTTAGCATTTGTAATTTTTAAATCTGCGGGGGTAAAACTTAAAAAGCCCAAATTATTTGTATTGGTTATTAATCCTCGGCTAAAACCGGTGGACTGCTTAAGTTTTAAAGGAAGGTTTTTAAGCATTTTGCCTTCAGCATTATTTACGTAAAAGCCAATAGGACCATCTTGCTTTAAGTAGTCTATTAACAAAACCCCTTCAGGTAATGATATTTCAATATCTGTTAGTAGGTTACCAACCTCTTTATTTAGAATCTCAGAAAAATAACTTGATGAAACATCTAAGTTTACTTCTAATGCATCACCTAAATAATCTTTTGCAGCCAACAAAGCCTGCATATAATTATTTAAAGCTCTTGAATAATCTTGTCCCTCTTTTGCAACTCTAGCCTCCTTTATAAAGCTAGATGCTTTTGCTACTGCCTCATTACGTTTTCTCGCAACCATGGCGGCATAATCAGCTTTTGATAGTCTATAATAGATGTAATAATTCTCTTTATCAGAATAACTATCTACAGCTTCAAACTCTTCTAGGTTTAATTCACTTTTTAACCTCGTTGTGGAGAGGTAATCTTCCCTATACCTTGAGTTTTGCTCAAGATTATAAAGCACTGAATTGGCATTAATTTTAACTTCAATTTCTGATGCCAAATCATTTAATGCATTGTTTTTGGCTATTAAGGCATAATCTGTTGGACTTTTAACTTTAGAAGCTACACCAATGCCAATATAATAGGCTGATGAAATAGGCCTTTCTTTTACCCAATCAGGGGCAGACTTAGAAACATCAGCCAACCTCTCTTTACTTTTACAGCCTGCAAAAGAAAGCATCACCACCCCCACTATTAGCATTAAAATTCTCATGGTCTATCTTTTTCGTATTGGGCTATTTTCTTGGCAATTTGCTCGCCTACTTCTTCAATAATTTCGGTTTTTAACTCTACAGAAGACTTTAAATTCCTTTTTCTTGAGGTTAACTTTCTATCTAAACTTTGTTTTTGGGCTACAGAAGTAAAAACTTGATCTTCAACAGATTTAGTTGTTTTTGACTTCCATGTTCCCGGATATAAAAATTTATGATCGCCTTCGTAAACCGCGTAGCTAACTTTATCTTCTTTTGAAAGGTTAAATATTTCAGAAAGTAGTACTTCTCCTGTTTCAGATGAAATCATTTGAAACTCGAAAGCTGACGAAACTGAGGATTGACCTTCATAAACATCGTAGGTTACTTTTTCGTAAACAGTTTCATAGAAATAATACTTACCTACGGCGTTATACTTTCTTTTTCTAAATGCTTGGTAGCCTTTTTCAATATTCCTTTTTACCCCCGAATCATTAAGCTTTAAATCAACAAGTTTTCCTGTAATTACAATCTTAGCTCCTAACAGCTCACCGGTTTTGGCGGCTTTACTTTCATCAATAAGTCCCGATAAACCAAGTTTTTGCTCTTCTATGATTTTTTGGGTATTAACCCTATCAATTACCCTAATAAATTCATTTTTTGTGGCCAATAATTCACTTAAAATTTTGGCATAATACCTATCAATTATTTCTTGATCAACCTTTTCATTGGTTGATTCTATGGGTAAAAGGGCAATAGTGAGTACTGCTGCCTCTTTAGCTTCTTCTCGGTATTTCAATGCATCTTTATAGGCACCTTTTAGTTGAATTACGGCGTCGAACTTTGCATAGGCTTCTCTGTATTTTTTTGCTTCTAATGCCTCAAGACCTTCATTATATAAAGGTTCTGCCTTTGAGATTTTCTTTAAAGCCTTTACATCTTCATAGTTTGGGTCTAATTGAGCAATTTCATCAAAAATTTCTTGAGATTGGTCAAACCTGCCTGCCTCAAGCAACTCATTGGCCTCCTCATACCTGTCTTCTAAGTAATTTTCTTTCGATTCCTCAAAGTATTCTTCATAGTACGGAGCTACATCTAAAGAAATAAATCTTTCCATTTTTCCTTTGAACTCCATGGCATCTAAGTAACTATAAACTGCAGTTTTATAACTCTCCATACCGTGGGCCTTATAAAAGTCTGCCATTTTATTGTCCAAAACCAATTGAGCGGTCTTCTTTAAATAAATTTTTGCTTCTACATTATTCGAGTTTTTTTGAAGGGCCATGTAATAGTATTTGGCAGCCTCATCGGCTAAACCAGCTTCTTCTAACTGAAAACCCTTTTTATAGTAACTTTTTGAGCTTGCACAGCCCGCTAAAATGAAAACAAAAATTACCAAAAGAAACCTAGAGAGACTTTTCAAACTTTTTATGATTGGGTGCAGCAAATATAAATACTTGGGCATGGGATTAAAGATGTATTTAAATAGTTTTGAAACCTTAAACAAATACTTCGCCAAAATGACAAAAATTGGTCTAAATATTTTGTGTGCTCTAATTTTTTGGGGTTGCACAAATTCAGCATCTGAAAAAAAATAAACAAACAACGTATTGTAGCCTTGGGCGAAAATTTGAAGGAAATAAGATATGAACCTGCAAATTTGAATTTTAAAGCAAACGAAGACGTAGAAATCACCCTGGTAAACGAAAGTGAACATCCAAGTTTGTTCCACAATATTGTTTTCTGCTCCTTCGGTAAAACCAATGAAATGGGTTCAAGGCTATTAGTGCAGGTAAGAAAAATAGATTTATTCCACCGGGAAATAAAGATGTTTTAATGGGCAGTGAAATGCTAAAACCAGGCGACTCAACCACTTTTGTATTTAAAGCTCCTGCAGCAGGAAAGTACTCTTATGTATGCACCTTTACCGGACATTACCAAACCATGGTGGGCACCTTAAACATAATTGCTGAATGAAAAATTTTCTCTTATCGACTTTATTATTTCTTGGAATCGCTTTAAATGCTCAAGAACCTTCCATTATTTTATCCGGGCCAATGTTAGGCTACACAGAAATGCGCGAAACATTTGTTTGGGTGCAATTTAAAGAAGAAGTTGAAGCTAAAATGCTGTATTGGCCCAAGGGAGGCACTGATACCTCAGTTACTTCTATTAAGCGTAGCATTAATGAAAATGGAAACGTACTGCACTTTAAGGCTATTAATTTAACACCAGGTACCGAATACGAATACCTTTTTGAGGTTAATGAAAAGAACGTTTTACCTCCCCATAATAAAAGTTTTAAAACACAAGAGCTATGGCAGCATCGCACCGATCCGCCAAATTTTAAAATTGCTTTAGGCAGCTGTACTTACATTAATGAACCTGAGTTCGACAGGCCGGGAAAACCTTATGGAGGTGAATATCAAATATTTGAAAGCATCGCCAATAAAAAGCCTGATATGATGCTTTGGTTAGGAGATAACACCTACTTAAGAGAAGCGGATTGGAACACCTGGAGTGGAATTCTTCATCGCTATACCCACACTAGGCAAACAGAAGAAATGCAACATTTACTTTCGGTTTGTAACCATTATGCTATTTGGGATGACCATGAATTTGGACCTAATGATGCTGACGGCTCTTTTACCCATAAAGACTTAACACTTAATGCCTTTAAACTATTTTGGGGCAACAATGGGTATGGCATAAATGGCAAACCCGGTATTACAGGAAAGTTTTCTTACAACGATGCTGATTTTTTCCTTTTAGATAATCGGTATTATAGAACGCCAAATTTTAAGGTACAACCAAAACATATTTTAGGTGATGAGCAGGTAAAATGGCTAATTGAAGCACTTAAGTTTTCAAAAGCTACTTTTAAGTTTGTGGCTGTAGGAGGCCAATTTCTAAACTCTGCTGCAGTTTTTGAAAACCATGCTGTATTTGCGGAGGAGCGTGAAAAACTACTGCAATTGATTAAAGCGGAAAATATAAAAGGTGTTGTTTTTTTAACAGGAGACAGGCACCACTCTGAATTGAGTTTTTACCAAGATGAAAATTTGAAAATTTACGATTTAACAGTTAGTCCATTAACTTCAGGAACTTCAACAATTAATAATGAGCAGAATGAGTTTAGGGTTGAAGGCTCATTAATAAAACAACGTAATTTTGGTTTAATTGAAATTGTAGGTCCTGCTAATGATAGGGCTATGGCCATAACCTACTTCGACTCAAACGGAATGGCCATTTGGGGAAAAGAAATAAAAGCCTCAGATTTTTAACCAAATATTTCATTTAATACTCCTGCTAGTCTTACTCCAGCTTTAAATAGCTGCTCTTCTAACAAATCCCAATTTTCGTAGGTATATCTGTACCCCATTCTTTCAATATTTCCTGTGTTATAAACTTGGCTACGGTATTTCATTGCCTCTTCAGCCCATGCTACAGGGTTTAAATCTTTTTGGTAATCATTTACTTTATCATCACATACACATTCAAGCTCCTTAGCTAACTCGCTGTAGCTCCACCCTCTTGAGTCAATCATTTCACTGTCCCAAACACGGTGCAGGTTAGAGCTTTTACCAAACCACTTCACCTTAACATCATTGCCTCCTTTATCGGTTCCGTTTCCTACATGAAGTGGTTGATGAATATCTCCTACCAAATGAACCAAAAACCTTAGCGCTTCTTGCTTTTTAATTTTTTCAGCCGATTCATCTTTTAAAATAGTAATCATTCTATTTATTGCTTCAACTACATCACCATCAGGATTTTTCTCTGAGCTATTGTAATTTCCTTCATCTGGAATAGTTACCCAATGCCAATCGTGGGTATGGTCAAAGGCATCGTCACTTTTAATTTCGTCCATAAAGGTTGAAGCATACGCCAAACTTTCACAATCCATAAGCTCGGCAATAGCTTTTTTGGCTTTTTCAGAAAGATGATTTTCTGCAATTTTTCCTACAACTCGGTGCCCCGTTTGACCCCATCCAAAAACGTTAAGTGAAAAAACTACAGCAAAAAGTAAACTTAAGTACCTCATTTTATTTTTTTGTGAAATTAAAATTATTGCTAATTGAATATGTTCTCCAAAAAATCTTCTTTTTCAAATAAGTGATAAGAGTCATATTATGAAGTAGTTAGGAGTTCTATTTTTACAAAAAATTAATTTATGAAAAAGAATATGGGAACCGCAGATAAAGTAATTAGAATCATAATAGCGGCAGTAATTGCAGGATTGTTTTTTACAGATATTATTTCAGGAACATTGTGATATGTATTGTTGGCTTTAGCAGTAATTTTTGTTTTAACAAGTTTTATAAGCTATTGCCCGCTTTATGCGCCTTTTGGGATTTCAACTTGTAAAACCTCTAAACAATAAAATAGAGCTTTGTTTTTATTCGTATCAAAAGCTAAATAACTCGACATAAAAAAAGCCTTCAAAACTAATTGAAGGCTTTAAAATTTGTAGCGAGGACGAGATTTGAACTCGTGACCTCCGGGTTATGAATCCGACGCTCTAACCAACTGAGCTACCTCGCCAAAAACGGGGTGCAAATATAATTTTTTGTTAGTTCAAAAAAGTTACTTTTTAAAGTAAATTGATTTTATATGTATTTCACTAGTTATAGCTTTGTTGGGGCTGTATATAGGCTTTAAATAAATTCCATTTACACCTTTTAAAATTTCATCCAAATTATCAAAATCATTTACGCCTGCCCATTTATACATTTTAGCATCTGAAAGATTAAGTACCATTTGCTGTTCGGCATTATCCTTTAAATCAAGTGTAAAATACTCGTGAATACTTGGATCTGTATAATTGTTAGACGCTAAACTAATTTGCCAAATGGTATTTAGCTTCTCGGAAAGTTCAATTTGAAATTCACTTTCTTGAGTTAGCTCCAATGGAGCAGAAAAAGGTATAAAAACCTCTCCCCAAGTATTTAATACTTCTTTGTTTGATGTGTCAACATTAAACAGTAATGAAAAGCTTTCATCAGTTTTTGATATGTTAAAAAAGGCGTTTTTGCTTGTTCCTGATTTTAATAAAGCCACTAATTTAAACTCCTCTGTTTCATTGTAGGTAATTTGTTGAGAAGCATCAAATGTCAAATCGTTCCATTGCTGCCCCATCAACTCATCATTAACTTGATCTTCCATGACATTTAATGTTGCTCTTAATTTTTTTATTTCATTTTCCCAATGTGCCTCAGGAATTTCTCTGGGAATATGATTTTCAAGCAATTGATACCATTTATTTAATTCACCTTCTAGGTATTTTCCTGAAAGATGCCTTTCTTTTAAAACTTTCAAAGAATCTAAGTATTCATCAAAATAAAATTTCTTGGTAAAGCGAAATAACCCATCGCATTGAGCAGGCCTAAGATAAGCCCCTCCGGGGTAATCAATAATATTGCAATTTTCAATATCCTCATACCACTCAGGAAAATCTTTCCATAACGAACGTACCGAAAAAGAAAGATCTGTATCCCAAAGAATTGGATGAAATTTTCCATCCACTAAATACCAATAGTAGTTATGTGGTTTACAAGCGCCTATAGGGCTGCAATAAAAAGTGGTTATTCCATCCCAATTGTTTATCATAGTTTCTAAGGCAATGTATTTTACCCAAGTTCCCATATCAATAAATGAATCTAAAGCACCTCTATAGCTTGCATTATAGCATTCTAATGAGAAGTCTTTAAAACGCTTGTAGGTTAACGAATCTTTTTTAGTTTTTTGTTGAGCATAGAAAAATGAAGAATCGGTATTATTTGGGTAAGCTTCTTTGTATAAAATACCATGATTTTGGTTTGGCCATTGGTAGTCGATAAACTTATTATCTACTTGCTCTACTAAAGCGAATATTCCATAGTTTTTTTGATTTATTAAGACTTTTGCCCAAGTTACCCTTGGCGCAGGAATGCCTTCTTTGCGATATAAATCATAAGCAAGTTTTTCGCGCATTTTACTGCCATCATTTACCATTGAATGCAAGCTGAATTTTTTTACTCCAAAGAGTCTTTGTTTTTTGCTTTTGAAGTTAACATCTACCTTCATTGATAATTTAGGACAAGTTATACTGTCGTTTTCATCAACGCAAGACCATAGTGTTCCGAAAGAACCCTTAAACCTCACCCCTACAGAATCTTTCAATGTTTCGCCAAAAATTGCTAATTGTGCGGGTGCATAATCTTGCCTTTCGGGGTCATTAATAAGAAACAGCCAATCTTCTTTACTGAATTGAAGATGAATTGTAGCGATGGGGTCTGTTTGAAAAAGCGAGTCTGATTGATTTTGGAAAAACGTTTGTGAATTACCAAAAAGTGGAATTACCAAAAGAAAAAAACTGAGAATTCTAATTATCTGCATATTTCTTACAACTCAAAAATTTCACCAAATTTTGCTACATTAAAGCCTTTGTCTTCAGCTATTTTATTGGCACTAGAGTTTAGGTTTAACAAGGGGTTGGTGTGGTTAAAATGAATGAAATATACTTTTGATTTTTCTTTTTCATTTAACCTTTCAAAATACTTCATACTCTCTATTACAAAGGGATGAGGAATTTCCTTTATATCTCTGTAACCAATTTCTTCTGCATCAAAAAAGGTTGCATCTAAAAAGGCAAAATCTACCTTTTCAATTTCCTGAATAATATCAACCCACCATTTTTCCCATTTATCGATATCGGGTATAAAAAGCGCACTTTTATTGGGTCCAATAAATTTAAAACCAACCGTTTCTGAGTATTCGTCTCTATGAGGAACTTTAAATGGAATTATCGCTAAATCTTCAGCCAACTGCAATGGCACTTTATTGGTTAAAGAACGAAGTTTTATGTTTTGTAGCTCAACCAACTGACTCCAAGGTCCATTGGTTTCCAAAAAGGTTTTCATTTTGGGCATAGCATAAACAGGAACATTTGATGCCCCTTTGGCCTCCCTTCCCAAATACATTAAGCCAGTGTAATGCCCAATGTGAGCGTGCGTAAGAAAAATGCCATTTGGAATTGCGGATGTTTCAAAACTGCAATTAGATTTTAATATTTCTAATTGCCTTGAAAAATCAGGTGTTGCTTCAAAAATAAATTTCTCTTTTGTTGACTCATTGATTAAGCCAAAGGATACCACCATTCTATTAGGGTCAGGATTTTCGAAAAGTGCTTCGCAGCATTTCTTTTCGCACCCGATATGAGGCGAACCGCCATCTTGAACAGTCCCTAAAACCACCAATTTTACCTGTGCAAAAGCTAATAATGGAATAAAAGCAAAGGCTATTAGAAAATACTTCATGATATATTTCCCAAATGTAAACTATGTTGAATTAATTTCTGTAGAAACGTTCAATTATCCACATATGAGGCAACGTAAGCACAGAAATAGCAATAAAGAAAAGGGTGACGTATGAAATCTTCAGGTCTAACTTAAAGAATATCAACAAAAAGAAACTAATCCCAAATAAGCTAATAAACGTAAATGGAAGAGCTTCTACGATGAAATGAATTAATGAAAAAGATGGTTTAAACTTACGTAGTGTTTCAATTTGATTTTTGATGGCATCTACACTGTGCCAAATAGTGAAAAACACCACAAAACCAAAAAGAAGATCAGTAAAGTAAACGGTCAATAAAAGAAAACCAAACTCCATTATGGATACCCAAGAAAAACGCTCTTTGGTATAAAACAAAAAGGCAACCCAATTGGCGGTTGACAATCCTGAAATAAAAGGAAGTTTGTCTTGAAAAGATGTAAAAAAGTCAACCGTAACTAGGTTTTTTAAGTAAAAAAAACTTTGATTTGGGAAAATAAAAAAAATGGAGGAGATCAAACTTACTCCCCACAAAAAGTAGAATGTATTGCGCAAATTATTACTGCTAAACGTAAACCGCTTAAACCATTGGGTTTCTCCAAAATGATAAGCAGATATTATTAGAAAGATGATTAGGGATAACTGTGGAAAAAGAATCCAAAAAATGGCATAAACTACCATCACTCCAAGGTATGGCAACAAGAAACTAAAGCTCAATTTTGAATTTACTTTGTTGTATTTAAAAACGTTGAATAACAAATGGTCAGTTGCTCCGTGTGGAATACCAACCAATAATATAAGAAGCACCTCTATACCTAATGCATATTTTGCATCGGGCAGCAGATTATACGTTGCCACCAACAACAGACTTAGTATCAATTTGAAGGTCAGCTTCATACTTTTTTAGGTAAATGTTTTTTAATGCATTTAAAAATGGAGCCCAAGGCAAATTCATAAATATTTTAACCTCATCTAGAAGAGAGGTTTTTTCATCCAAGAAGTTGAGCACCAAATCGCCATCATTTCTTTGAAATAGTGTGGCCAAAATATTTGGAATGAGTTTTGGTTTATACTCCATTAAATAAAGCATTAACCTATCGTAAAATTTGAATCTATTGTATTTTGTAGTGGTCAGTTTTCCTGTAGAAATACATTTGATTATTTCGTCACAAGTTCTCTGAACACTTGAAAGGGTATAGCCTGTTGTAGATTTTGTATCTCCTCCAACAATACCAATTTGGAAAATATTTTTGGTGGGATTTTTAGAAAATTTGAAGTTGGTCATCGGTATGGCACCTTCTTCTTCATCTGTAACCTCAAAGTTTTTTACTCCAAATTTTTCCCACAAATATTTTTGGATTTTTGCCTGATAATATGCCTTATCCTCTATTTGATTAGATAATTGGGTGTACTCTACCAAAGCTTCTTTATCAGAATAAGGTAACACATAAAAGAAGCCAACCTTATTATGTAGATTTTCTTCAAAATCCATTAAAGTGACATAATCTTTTGAAAATACCCTTTTATCTAACTTTATCCTTTGCCCATAAAAGTTTTGATTAAATCCAAAAACTGGAAAATCCTTCTGAATCATTTTAGGAACACTGTTTACAATAAAATCAGATTGAAAAGTAACATTTGCTGTTGTAATGGTGTGAAAACCATTAGTGGTTGACAGATTGACTACCTTATCATAAACCACATCAATATTCTTGGTCTCCCTTATTTTATCATAAATACAATTGTAAAAAGCTAAGCTATTTAGTTCGTAGTATTTACACTTTTTGAGGGATTTAGTAGTGTTTACTAAAGATGCTGAAAGCGTTACTTTATTTCTTTCTGCAACATGCGGTATTTCAGGAAAGAGTAGCTCAGGAGACCAATAGCACCAGGTTCTATCATTTTTGGTTTTGGGAGAATCTTCTATAAGCAGGATATCCTCTTGAGCTAAATCAGATTGTAAAGCTTTCCTTAAAAAGCTTAAGCCTGCTAACCCCCCACCTATAACTGCTATTTTATATTTTTTGGCCATATAAAAAAAAGCAAGGCCCATTGCTGGTCTTGCTTTTTCTCGATTTATATGTAATTAAGCAGCTGCAGCCTCTTTATTTGCTGAAGTGCTAGTAATAGCAATGTTATACACTACTAAACCAAAACCAATTTTGTTAACTGCATCCGCGATGTTGTAGAATAAGTCTACGTTAGTTGATTCCCAACCTAAACCTACGTTTAACCATCCACCTGGCATACACATGTAACCAATTGGGTAAATAGCCCATCCTACTAATACAAACCATGCCAAGGTTCTAATTCCTTTAACCACAGTTGGATTATTAGACTTGTCGGCCAATTGCTTAACCTCTCCGGCCCAAGCCGTGTAAAGAATGTATACATAACCTAAAGTTGATAAGAATCCCCAAATAAATGAGTGCATGGTAGATCCATCAGTGAAAGCTTCACCATAGTAACCTGTCACTAACATCCATGCTGAGGCAATTACTAATTTCCATAATAAACTTGGTTTTGCACCTGCAGGCTTGGTTAACAAATAAAACTCTACACACATTAACGGAACTGTTAAAGTCCAATCGATGTAACGTAAAGCAGTAGGATTAGTACCAGTAGCTGCATAATAGTCGCGCATGTAGTAATAATGCACGGCTGCAATTCCTGTAATTAATCCAGATACAAGAAGAGAAGTTTTCCACTTTCCTTCAACTCTGCTTCTTTCGAAGAAGAAGAAAATTGCTGAGGCAAACATTGCCATGTATCCAGTAAAGAAAGTAAACGCTACTGGATCGTCCTTTGGAATAGCAAGAACATCTAATAAAAGTCTATCCATCATATAATAATTTAAAATTTGCATCAATAACAATATTTTTTAGAAAATTGTTTATGAAGGAGTTAAAAATTTCTTTATTTAGAATGATTATAGATAAAGAATTAAAAATTGGAAATTGGCATTAATAATGATTTCAGAGATACACAATTATTTTATTTCTCCAATTTTTATAAAAAATTAATTGAAAAAAAAGAGCCAATTAAAATTAGCCATAATAATTCTAAATAGTTGAATTTCAAGTATTCAATTGATTATTGGTTATTATGGAAGATTTTCCATACCAATTGGTCATTAAAACAACACATCCAACCACGGTAACAGAGCTCAGTGGCATTAATAAAGCTGCTACTAAAGGAGAAAGTAAACCTTGAACAGCAAAAAATAGTCCGACTAAATTGTACAAAATAGAGAGCACCAAACTAGCTTTTACGATTTTTATGCTTGTTTTTGCATAATTCATAAAGCGATTTAAACCCGGAAAAACTTTTGCATCCATTATAATATCGCAAGCAGGTGAAAATGTATAAACATCATCAGAAATACTAATTCCAATAGAAGCTGCTTTTAAAGCACCTGCATCGTTTAAGCCGTCTCCAATCATCAACACGTTTTCACCTTGGTTTTGTAGGTTTTCTACATACCTTAGTTTATCCTCAGGAGTTTGTCTGAATTTTAAATATTCAGCTTTCGGAAACAACTTTTGGAGGTAATTTTTTTCACCATCATTATCTCCTGTTAGCAAATGAATATCAGTGAAATTAGATAGCCTATCAATTAAAGTTTTTAACCCTTTTCGGTATTCTTTTTTTATCTCAAAATAACCTTTTGATTGATTATTTATGGTAACATAAATCTTGGTTGTGTTTGATGTTTTCTGATTTGTTTCTTGTTGCGTAAAGCCTGCAGAGCCAAGTAACACATGTTGGTTATTTACCATACCTG
>JAAZVO010000196.1 GCA_018623405.1 Crocinitomicaceae bacterium | reverse complement strand
TCCTTTTAAAACTTCGCCCAAAAACTCTTTGGCTTTGGCTTTTCTAAATTCTTTATGCACGTACCGATGCAGTTTTTTGTAATAAGCACTAGAGAAAGTTCCTTGGTACATCATTGCCAAATCATCGCTATCGGTCCAATTTTGTTTTTCGCCTAATTGCGATTTTACAATGTCATAGAATTTTGTTCCTGGTAAAGGATATGAAACAGAAACACCAATATCATCGGGCTTTAGCCTTTTTACCATATCAATGGTTTTTTGGATGTCTGCCTTGGTTTCTCCCAAATATCCAAATTGTAAAAAGAAGGCTACTCTAACACCTTTAGATTTTAAGATTTTAGTGGCCTCTTCAATTTGTGCTAGTTGAGTGCCCTTGTCCATAGCATCCAATATTTTTTGCGAGCCACTTTCAGCACCCACCCAAACCTCGTGTAATCCGCTTTCGGCTAAGGCTTCAATTGTATCTTCCTTTGATAATAAATCTACCCTCGATTGTATTTTGTATTTAAAGTGTAAGGTTCTCTTTTTTACCTCATTTCTAAAGGCTTGCACCCATCCCGGTTTCAGGCCAAAAATATCATCGCACATCCAAAAATGGGTAGGCTTAAAATTCTTTATGAGGTATTCAATTTCATTGGCCACATGTTGTGGACTTCTAGAATTATACCTATTACCATAAATCGGTTTTGCGCACCAATTGCATTTAAAAGGACAACCTCTTGTAGTGGCAATATTCAATGAAAAATATCCCCATTTCTCCATCCACATTTTGCGGTAAGGTGCAATATCAATTAAATCCCAAGCAGCCATCGGAATTTGATCTAAGTCTCTAAGTACAGGCCTTTTTTGGTTTTGGGTTATTTTTCCCTCATTTTGGTAAGCAATTCCGGGGATTTCGGGAAATGTTTTTTCACCTTTTACTAGCTCTAAAAGGGTTTCTTCAGCCTCACCAAGGATTACTACATCACAACCATTTTCAAGGTACTTTTCGAAATGGTCTGTTGAGTCTGATGAAGAAACAAAAACCTTAAGTCCTTTAGCTTTTGCCTTCTTTGCCATTTGCCATGCTGCTTCGCGCATGTTGGTTAAGCACATTTTGGTGAGGTAATTAAATCCGTCATCGTAAATAACCAAGGCATCAAAGTCTTTTGTTAAGTAGGGGTCAATTACCTCTGGGCCATTTGCCAATGCAGTATCACATAAGGCTACTTCATAACCTTTTTCTCTTAACCAACTTGCAGCGGTAATGGTGCCTAAAGGTGGATAAGGCTGTTGGTTTTCCCATTGTTTGTGGTCGAACCGGTAGAAGTAAGAATGGGTAAAAAGTATTTTTTTCAAGGTTTCAGAAAGCTATTTATTTTTTCCTCGAATTTCAACAAAAACTGGCTTTGAAAGTTTTGCGGATGGTGTTTAGAAACATAATTCCTAGATTTTAAAGCCAAATCGAATTGCTCATCAGTAAAGTGCTCAAATTTTCGTTTCCAAAAGATTAAGGTAACTTTCATTGCTGCTCGGTCTAACCAATTGCCAATAGTACCGCCAAGCAAAAACTCAAGGAGGCGTTTTAATAGTTTTGGTTTGCCGCTTGGGGTTTCAGGGTTGCTATTCCATTGATGATGTGGAAAATAGTTTTTCACCCATTGGTTTTGCTGTTTTAAGCGCTCAAAAATATTGGCATTGTAAGTAGGAATTAGCGTAACCAATTCTGTTGCGGTAAACCTGTTTTTTTCCTCTATTTTTAAGTTGTTTTCATCTATAAAATAGTTTACACAGAAGTACTTTCTTGAATTTAACAAAAACACTTTTTTGTATAGAATTAGCAGCGTTCGTGCTAACCAAAGGCGGTTTGGTTTGGTAATAATGAAATAATCTATATCTGCATCATCACCCATATAGCCCTTAGATAAAGAGCCTGAAATAAAAACCCCTCTAACAAATGGAAAAGCGCCGATAAACTTCGAAATTTTCTTGGCTTTCTTTAAATAAGGCTCTGCTAATTTATTCCCTTTACTTCGCTTTGCAGATAGGTTTTTATCTGCCTTCAAGCTGTAAAAATTATCTAATTGAAATACTAATTTTTTTTTGGATAGGCTGTCTAGAGCTACATCAACATTTCCATTGTTATTTTCCACCCCACCAAAAAAGTCTTTAATTTCTTTTGAGGTTAATGGATAGCTAAAAATATCAAAGTAAGTGAGGGTTTTAAGAACCTCTACCTCATCATTATTTAATGCTGAATTTACTTGCTCTTCCATTTAGAAAGTGCGCAATTTATGAATAATTACAAAGTGAGTAAACTATCTTTCTACAATTGGGTCTTTCTTGTTTTTATGGTAAACATCTATGGCTACAACAAGTGCCATAAAACCCCAAAACGGAAGCGAAGCTTTATCTGTATCTAAAAAGTTATTTAAAAAGCCATGGGTAACATATGTGGTAAACCCGGTTATTGCTGTCATTACCAAAACCTTTAACTCTTTAATTTCTAACTTGTAGTATAGCAAAACTGCTCGCCAATAAAACAAAATGATAATAGCAATAATGCTCAACATTCCTAAAATTCCCATTTCAGCTAAAGGTCCTAGGTATTCGGAATGGGCATTACCCAAATCGCCAAAGTTGGTAGAGATAATAGTAAGTTCTTGAGAGCTTTGGAATGGAGCATATTGAAATTTGTAGGTGCCGGGACCCCAACCAAAAACTGGTCTTTCTTCAAACATGCGAAGAGCGCAGTTCCACCTGTTTATTCTCTCTAAATTAGAAGCATCTGTTGCTACGTTAGACATAGACTCAACATGTTCAGAAAGATCGCCGGAAGAGTCTTGGCGATTCTTTTCCAATTTCATAAAGATTTGCTCTTGAAAGGTGAAAAATGCAGCGAGCACAAAAAACCCGGTGGTTAATAATAACCAAAGCCTAATTCTTAATTTAATTAAAATGTAAACCCCAAGTGCAGCAACCAAGCTAAGCCAAGCCGCTCTGGTGTAAGAAAGAATGATTCCTAAAATGAAAATTAATAATACGTTAAAGGCAATAAACTTTAGGTTCCATCTAAACCCCGGGTTAAATAGGTAGCCTACTAAAACAGGAATATAAAAGGCTAATAGTGCACCATACGAAGTGTGGTCTTTAAAAAAGGGCTGCATTACCCAATGGGCAGGCTTCTCTTCAAAACCTCTTATAGCGTGTTGATATACGGTATATATGATAACTATCATGAGGGGAATGATGTAAAGCCAAAAAAACTTATTGATGTTTTCTGGGTACTTAAAAAACTTTGTCATTAAATAGAAGAAAACCACCACAAACCAAAGCCTAGAAAGAAAAAACTTGATGGAAACAACAGGCATTTCGCTTGGGATTACGGTGAATCCCACCCAAATTAAATGAATGAAAATTCCTATGGATATAGGATGTTTAAAAACAGCTGCATCAAACCTGTGGTCATAAAATAGTCTTCCTAAAAAGACTACCATAGCTCCAAAAATTAAAGGTTCTGTTGGTAAAATGATACCCAAACCAAATTCCATTTGCTCTAGGTTTAACGAGAGGGGTGTGGATAGGATGATGAGATACAGCATCCAATCTAATTTGAAAAAACCAATACCAACAATTATCAAAAACAGTGGAATTATAGCTGCTACATAGTAAACCTCCATGTAAATAAGCATGGCAATAAGAAGAATAAAGGCACTTCCTATTCCATAAACCCAATTAAGTTTTTGATTTAACGAAAGCAATTTAGGCTGCTTTTGCGGTAACGCGCTTGTAATTTTCTATTCCAATAATGGCAATTGAAGTAAGCAAAAAGGTTGATAGCGTACTTACTACTACAATTAGCCACCTTATTGGATATTCTTTTTTCTCTGCAGGATAAGCTTGGTTTACAATAAACTTATGAGGAATATTTTGCGTTGCATCAACCATGGTTTCCTCATATTTTGAACGTAATAAGATTAACCTTTCTCTTTCATATTCGGCATTGGTAAAAAGTGCCATGTAGGCCGAGCCATATTTTGAGAAAACATCTAGTTTTTCTTCTAATTTTTTAGCTCCGGTTTTGTTACCTTCTGCTAATGCACGGTAGTATTGTTCTGAAAGCATTTCAATTTGCGTTTCAAAATCTTGTAAACCCATTTCTCTAATTTTAGTAAGAGAGTCATCTACCTGATTTAAGTGCTCTTGAAATTTATTGTACTCAGTCTCAATTACCGCTAACGCTTTTTGAGCCCTTTCTTTTTGCATTCGGTTTTTTTCGTCATCTAACAGTTGTGCAATATCATTGGCAATAAGGGCAGCAGTATCGGCATTAAATGCCAAAACATCTATTCTAATACTCATAAACTCGGTACGCTTGTAGGTAACATTACTTTCCCACATTTTATTGAATTTGGTGATGGGGTATTTTTCATCAGGACCAATTCTGTAATGTTTCATAAGGTCGTACTTTTCTCTAATTTTCGACCTAATCATATCCGAATTTAAAATTTGAAGCATTTGTTCTGCTTGCTCTTCTTCTCCAAAAGCTACAATGTCGTTTTTACCCGCAGCATCTTCTGTCATTACAGATTTTGAGATTGAACTTGTATTTGCAGGGAAAAGAATTACGGTAGATAAAAACTTTTCACGAATAAAAAATGAAGCTATAGCTGAGATAACCGCGGCAGAAAAACTTAAAATAATAAGTGGTTTTCTGTAATTATATAAGAAGGCGATCAGGTTAGTAGAGTCAAAGTCTTCTTGTTTTTGAGCTTTTATTTGATCTTCCATGAGGTGTTTAAAAATTTCGGCAAAAGTAGCATTAATCAATAGTGCTTCCTTAAACCGAGTAATGAAGGTTTTATTATGAGGTTATTTATTAAAAAAAGATTTGATTGAGGTTAAGGAAATAATGTTTAGCATAAAAAGTAAAATCGTACCAAACATCAATAAAATAACAAGGCTCAATACATCACTTATTGCTGAAAACTGTAGTAAATAAGAAGCTATTAATACGCTTAATAAAAAAATAAAACCTCTGTAAAGCATGCCTTTACCTAAACTGATGTTTAACGCTTTAAGGGCGTAAATAACCTGAATAATTGCGGTAATGCCTTGAGTTATGATGGTGGCTACAGCTGCACCAAAAGCACCTTTTGTTGGTATAAGTATTAGGTTTAAAGTTAAATTTAAAATAAAACCTCCTAGTGCTACTTTATTCAAAAATTTAATCTTCTCGGCAGAGGTTAATACTGTTCCGAAAATGTAAACCAAAGCCATGGGAAAGGCATTGATAATTACCATGGCAAAAACTAAATTTTGATAAGTGTTTTGAGAATAATAAAGTAACTCCATCCACCAATCTTTAAACTGAACCAAAAGCAATACACCTAG
>JAAZVO010000195.1 GCA_018623405.1 Crocinitomicaceae bacterium | reverse complement strand
TTTTTACATTTTCTTTTGCTTCAATGGCTTGGTGCAACCCGTCTGAGTAGCGCCTACCATCCATAATACGCCCTGTTTGCTCATCAACAATTTTTACTTTGTTGTCCATTACCACATATTCCACATCCTTTTCGAACATTGAATATGCCTTTAACAATTGGTTAATGGTATGAATTCTTTCTGCTTTAACAGTATAATTTCTGATAAGCTCTTCTTTTTGCTCAAGCTTATCTTTATCAGGAACATTTAAAGATTCTATTCTGTTGGTTTCTACCGCTACATCAGGTAAAATAAAAAAGTTAGGGTCTTCTGAGTTTCCTGTAATTAAATCAATTCCTTTTTCAGTAAGGTCAACACTATTTTGTTTCTCTTCAATAACAAAGAATAATTCTGCATCTACCTTAGGCATTTCTTTGGCATTGTCTTGCAAATAATAATTCTCTGTTTTTAAAAGATGTTGCTTTATTCCCGGTTCACTTAAAAACTTAATAATTGCTTTGTTTTTTGGAAGTCCTCTTTGAGCTCTTAACAAGGCTAAACCACCTTCGGTGTGTTTTTTATTGAGTTCTTTTTTATCGGGCGTATCTTCTTCGGTTGCTGATAAAAGCCTTTTTGCATCAGATAAGCATTGAGTTACAAATTTCTTTTGCTCAGCCACCAAACGTTCTACTTTACCCTTTAGCTCTCCATACATTTGTTGGTCTCCCTTTGGTGTAGGACCCGAAATAATTAAAGGTGTTCTAGCATCATCAATTAAAACCGAATCCACCTCATCTACAATAGCAAAATTGTGTTTGCGCTGAACAAGGTCTTCAGGATTACCGCTCATATTATCCCTTAGGTAATCGAAACCAAACTCGTTGTTTGTTCCATAGGTAATATCTGCCATGTAAGCAGCTCTCCTTTCAGGTGAATGAGGCTGATATTTATCGATGCAATCTACTTTTAAACCATGAAATTCAAAGATGGGACCTATCCATTCAGAGTCTCTATTGGCTAAGTAATTGTTTACGGTAACTACATGAACTCCTCTTCCACATAGCGCATTCAGGTAAACAGGTAGTGTTGCCACTAAGGTTTTACCTTCACCTGTTGCCATTTCAGCAATTTTACCGTTATGAATTACCATACCACCAATTAACTGAACATCGTAGTGAACCATATCCCACTCTATTTCAGCGCCGGCAGCCATCCATTGGTTATGCCAAATTGCTGTTTCACCTTCAATGGTAATTCCTTTTCGCTTGGCTGCAAATTCTTTATCTAACTCAGTTGCTTTTACTTTAAGCTGCTTATTTTCAGCAAGTCTTCTTGAGGTTTCTTTAACAACGGCAAATGCTTCCGGCAAAATTTCTTGAAGCACCTCCTCCACCTTTTTGTAAAGGTCTTTGTCTAGTTTATCAACCTCCTCGTAAATTTCTTCTTTTTGAAGCGGGTCTAGCTCATCACTTGCCGCCTTTTCTTTTAATTCATCAATTTGAGACTGAATGGATTTGGTTCCTTCCTCAATTCGATTTTTAAATTCAAAGGTTTTTCCCCTAAGTTCATCATCAGAAAGAGAAGTAAATTCTTCATACTTTTCTTTAATTTGATCTACAATGGGCATTAACTCTTGTACATCTTTTTCTGATTTATTACCAAAAACCTTTTTTAAAATATTGTTTACAAAATCTATCATTCTGTTGTTTTGCTTTTTGAAGTCGTCAAAAATAGTGATTAAACTAGAGGCCTTTTATGAGAAAGCTACCAAATAGATCAAAGAAAAATCTAGCAAAGCTATCGCTACTTATAGTGACTTTGTTTTATGCATTTCAATTTGAAATGCTGTGGTATGGAGCAAGTCAATTAAAAGGCCAATTAAGTATTTTGGCAAAACGGCAGCCTATTTCGGAAATTATGGCTGATGATAGTTTTCCGGATAGCCTAAAAACCAAGATAATGTTTATTGACACTATCAAAGAATTTTGTGTGCAGGAGCTTGGTTTTAAACCTAATGAGAATTATACTCAAGTAGTAAATTTAGAAGGTAAACCTGTTTTATGGACCCTAAGTGCTAGCCAACCCTATGCCCTTGAACCCTATTTGTGGGATTATCCAATTCTCGGAAAAATGGGCTACAAAGGTTACTTTGATAGCTTGATGTTAGCAGATGAAAAATATTGGTTAGAAGCTAAAGGGTTTGACGTTTGCGAAGGTGAAGTTTTGGCTTGGAGTACATTAGGTTTTTTGAGCGATCCTCTTTTGAGTTCAATGTTAGCATTAAATAAGGGCAGATTGGCAAGACTGATTATTCATGAGCTTACACATAGCGAAGTATTTGTAAATGATGATGCCGATTTAAACGAAAACTTTGCCACGTTTATTGGAGACAAAGGCAGTTTGATTTTCTTGAAACAAAGATTTGGAGCATCTTCTAAAGAATATCAGGAACTTAAAACTTACTTGGGAGATTTAAAAATATTAGCCAATTATACCATCACTTTTAAGAAGGAATTAGAAGAATTTTATGAAACAAATTCCGGTTTACCGTTAGCCGAACTTGAAAATTTGAAGCAACAAAAAATGGCTGAATATATGAATACTCTAAAAGGCCAAAAACTGGAAAATCCTAGTGCCTTTGAAAGCTTATTTGAAAATGAGAAATTGCCTAAAAATTGCTTTTTTAATGATCTTGGAATGTATCGTAACAATCAACAGCAATTCGAAGAGGAATTAGCGAAAAATTATAAGGAAGATTTAGTTGCGTTTTTAAATAGCTACAAAGCCAAGTATGGAAATAAAATAAACCCATTTAGGTGAGCTACTCTAATTTCTCGTTGTGATTATCAAACCTAGTAGCTTCTGATGGTTTTACCTTTTTTTCTTTCTTCTTTTTGATTTTTTTCTTTTTGGGTTCCTTCTTTTCATCTTCTGAAACCATTGGCGCACTTAACTCTTCAGCCTCTACTTCATCTTCGGGTTTCAATTTCCGCTCTTTTGGCATTTTACCTTCGCTAGCCGCATCTTCTATGCGCTCTAACTTCTTTTGCAAAAGAAATTTCTCAGCTTCATCAATAGGAATTTTCTTATCGTAATTAAAGGCCACAATAAATGCATCTTCTATTCCTATCATTTGAATTTTATCGCGGTAAGCAGCAGAGGCTTCATAACTATCAAAAGAACCTATTGTAAGTACAGTAAAATCTCCCACTTGGGTTTCAGAAATATGATCTACAATTAGGTATTGATGAGCTACGTGCTCAGGAATTTTTTCTTTAAACGCACCTATTTGCACTCTAAAGTCAACCTTGCCAGAAATACGGTTTTTAATATTTTCATTATCAACACTTACTACTTCTTCTTTGTATTTATCTCCATTAATATCTACAATAAAAGCATCGCCGTAACCTGCATCTTTTACATACTCCAATAGTTTTTCTGCCTGCATACGGTAAGGAAACCTTCCTATTACATACCTAAAAACGCCATTTTTATCAATATAAACATCAACATTTTTTACATTATTAAAATCTCGTGTAAACTTTGGTTCGAGGTGGGCGGCAACCTGCACTCCATACAAAATACTTGGAGTAGAATACGATATTGTTTTTGTGATGATTCCTCGTTGGTCTCTATTAACCGGAGCCGGCTTATAACCTGAATTAGAATTATTTGGTTCTACTAAGGTTAATCTATCTTTAAAACCTTGTGTAGGTTGATTATCTGCCAAAACCGGAACCCTAGGTTTTTCTTCCAATTTTTGAGGCTCCTCATTCATAATAACCTCTTTTGGAGTGTTTTCTGCTGCTTTTCGAGCTTTATCTGCTGCAATGGCTTTACTTGGATCGATAACCACTTCGCCTTCGTGTACTAAATGCTGGGTAAGTTTTTCTGCTTCTGCTATGGCAACATCAGTAGTTGTATCTTCTTGTAAAGTATCTTCTTTAAGTTGATGGGTTCCACACTCGCGTAACCACTTTTGTCCCTCTACCAAGTACCATTCATCGTAGTAAGAGTAAATCTTATAAAACTGGTTTAGTGTTTCTTTTGCTTCATCGCATCTACCATCTAAACTGTAGGCAATAATTAAATAGTAATACACATATTCAGAAACACGCTTTTCGGTTAGCGAAGTTGGATCATACAAATCGCTGTAGCTTCTCGAGGCAACTGAAAGTAACCTAATGGCTCTATCAATTTGTTTTTCTTGCTTTACATAACAATAACCTAGCAGGTAAGCTATGTTAAAATTGGTGGGATTTTCCTTAAACAAGTTTTCTAAAATCGGAATAGCTTCATCCTCTTTGTGGTTGGCTAAATGCAGTTTTACTTGTTTAAAATCCTCTAAGAATTTTTGCTGCTGACCGCTAACATTTAAACCAATGAAGGCGATAAAAAAGAAGAGAAAAAGGTTTCTTTTCAAAACAAAATTTTTCAGTTTAAAAGTAACTTGCAGATTTGTTGCCAATATTTAGGTTTCCTATACTTTTAAACATCTCAATTTTAAAACCCGATTAATGGCTTACCTCATCATGTTTGCAATGGCTTTTTTAGCTGCCACTTTAATTCCCTTTAGCAGCGATGCTGTTTTTGTAGGTATGTTGGCCATGGATTATCACCCTTGGTTAATGCTATTGGCAGCCTCTGCAGGCAATACTCTTGGAGGTTATACCTCTTTTTGGTTAGGCCATTTGGGCAAGTGGGAATGGTTAGAAAAGTATGCTAAAGTAAAACGTGAAAAGGTTGAAATGTGGAGTAATCAAATTGACCGCTATGGCAATTGGTTGGCGTTGGTAACCTGGTTTCCTTTTATTGGCGATGTAATTGCTGTAGCCCTTGGCTTTTTTAGGCTAAGCTTTTGGAAAATTGCCATATTAATGGCCATTGGCAAAACATTGAGGTATTTAAGTATTGCTTTTATATGGCCTTGGGTAGAAGAACTTTTTAAATAAGCGTCTAGCCCCATTATTCTAGTTCATAGAAAATAAAACTATCAATTAGATTTATGTTATTCAAGAAATGTGTTACTCCCTCACCAAATAAACCCCGCCTAAAATCATTGCAAGAAATAAAAATTGTATGGTGGTAATTACTTCTCCATCTAGCACCCCCCAAAAAATAGCAACAATTGGTATTAAGTAAGTAACTGATGATGCAAACAAGGCAGTAGTTTTCTGAATGAGGGCATTAAATAACAATACCGCTAAAGCCGTACCTACAATACCTAAAATGGCCACATATAAAACACCTGAGGTCAAAAAGTTTGCTGAATTACCTAAATAAAAGCCATCAAACAACAAAAAGGCTATGGCTATAGGTCCTGTAAAAGAAAACGCTAAAGCGGTAACAGTTAATGGTTTTAACTCACCCAAGTAATATTTTATGGTATTTAGGCTAGAGGCGTA
>JAAZVO010000194.1 GCA_018623405.1 Crocinitomicaceae bacterium | reverse complement strand
TCATGGAAAAAATATCTAAGGTCAAAAGTGAGGTAAGAGCCAACTAACTGAAAAGTACTCTCCGTATTTTCTACTGGCGAAGAATATCTAACTCCGGTGAAATAAATATTGGTAAATGGGCGATGAAAAGATGCCCCAAGGTACCAATAACCTTTGGTTTTGGTGCGGTACTCCCAACCTAAATTGGCTAAAATAGAAGGCATAAACCAAGCTTTACGCTGTGAGATGTGAAAAAGTTCATCGGTTCGTGTACCCACATCGCTTGGAAAAAAATCTAAAGATGCGCCCAAAGCTGCGTTCATAAATATTTGTTGGTCTAGCTGAACGTAAACCAAGCCAAGTGCAGGTATTTCATAACCAACAATGGTAAAGTCTGTAGTGCCTGAAAAAGCATTGTCTTCATCTTCAACCGAAAGGTTAAAGTTTCTGCTCACATAATTTATACCTGTTTCAAAGGAGATTTTATCAGTTATCCCTCTTCTAATTACTCCCCCAAAAGAATAACCCACATTGGTATTTAAAGAAAAGTTGATGTTATTTTCAAATACAGTTGTGGTACGGTCCGTAAAAATATCTTCAGGAATAAGTGGTTTAAATTGCAAGCCAAATGTGAGCACACGTTCTTGAGAAAACCCTACTAAGGCAGTGAAAATAAGTAGAATACCAAATAGTGTTTTCCTCATTTGGTAAAGTTACGGAATATTAATGCGTCACAATAAAACCAACAACACCCAATAAAATTGCTCCAAGCCCAACTGCCAATACAAAGTACCGAAAAAACTTATCAGCGATAAAGGGTTTCCTAAAATTGCCAATGGTAAGGTTGTTTAAGTAAATAGATTGTTTTAAATCTTTTTTATGGATACCAAATAAAAAAAGTGTGCCGTTTTCAGTGGTTTCTTGGTCTTTCTCAAACTCAATTTTATGTTCAATTAATAAGTTTTCAAAATAGTTGGCACGCTCAATTGCTCTAAAATTGAAAACATAATATTTATTGTTGGTGGGGTGCTCCTCGTAGTTGGTAAGGTTTAATGAAAAGTCCATCAGATTACTCTTATTTTTTGTCCTACATATAAAATGGAATTGCGTTTAATCCCATTTAAAGAACACAGTTTATTGATGGAAGTTCCATAACGCTGCGCAATTTCATATAAATTGTCGCCTCGTTTTACGGTATGAATATTTACCCCTTCAGGCAAGGCCGCATAACCATCTTTGGTTTTAACCAACTTCACATTGGGATGCACAACTTGGTCTCTTTCAAAATTTATGAAATGTGCAGGGTTTATGGCTATGCCCTTAAATCTAGTTTCAAAATGCAAATGACTACCTGATGATCTTCCTGACGAACCTCCTAAACCAATAACCTGTCCTGCGGCAACAACATCTCCGGGTTTACATTTAAACCGGTGTAAATGGGCATACAAAGTTTCTAGACCATTGTAGTGCCTTACTACCACTACACGACCGTAGCCTCCATAATATCTTGCAACCCTAACCACTCCTGGGAAAACTACCTTTACCGGATCCCAAACTTCTAAGTCGAAGTCAATGCCTTTATGCATTTTGCCTTCTCGCCAACCAAAAGAAGAGGTCATTACTTTTTTCTCTAATGGAAAGATAAATTGGTCGTTTTCCAAAACGCCTTCCAAAATCAAATTTATTACGGTATCTGCAGATGAAAGTGTGTTTTTGTAGGGGTTAGGAAGCTCAGTATTCCACCCTTGGTAAAAAGTATCTGCAGGATATTGAGATTGGCATAGGTTCACAATAAACTCTGTTGAAAGTTCCTCTAAAGGCACATCTCTTGGAGGGCGCTTATCTAAATACAAATTAATTTGATTAATCATGGCATAAGGTATAACCTCCATCTCAAATAATGAGTCTATGAGGGCCGCTACCTCAAACTTGTTCATGTTTTGTATCGAGAGTAAAAGGTTCAACTGATTGAGGACCTTTGGGTCAACATTCTCAATACCCAATAAAAAATCTCTGTAGGTAATTAAATCTGTTGGGGTTGCCTTGGCTAATTCATCAAAAAGTGTTTCTTCACCATACATTACCACAGCTGTAACCGTATCTCTTTTGGTTTTTTCCTTTTCGGTATCAGATGGGTTTACCTTGAAGGTTGAGGAGATTAATAGTGGAACTAAAATCACCCAAAATAGACCAATAAATTTCTTTAAGCTGATTTTCACAAGTTCCAATTGATAATAGAGGCAAAAATAAGATTTTGATAAATAAGCAATTCTTTACATTTGAACCTAACAATGAAACGTTTCAAAAACCTCATTATTTACGGAAGTTTAATTTTAATAGGCATTTTTTTGCTTTGGCTAAAATTTACAGATCCTAATTATGTGGTAATACGCCAATTTGAAGTTGAAGTTCCGCCCAAGTTTGCATATGAATATTTGTTGAATGTAGAAAAAAGGGCAAATTGGTCGCCTTGGGAAAAAGAAACTGAAAACCTAGAACGTATTTACTCTTTGAATCCAATAGGCGAAAAAGCAAATTACCGTTGGACAGATGCAAAGGGCGAAAAATTAGGCGAACTAACTATATTAAAGGCTAAACAAGATAAGGAGATTGATATTCAGGTTAATTATTTTGAAAGTGCCCATAAAGACCTCGAAATAGAATGGACATTTACCCGAGTAGGAACCAAAACCCTGCTTGACTGGGAGGTGAAAACTAAAACCTCGTTTTTAGGTAGAATAGGGAAGGGTGAAGTAATACAAACTATGGGCAATTCCCTTGATGAGTCACTAAATCTTTTAAAGATAGAGCTTGAAGAAGCTTATTTGGCTGTAATGCCTGAAATAAAAGATGGTTATTTTCCCTACAAAAACTTTTTATCGGTTACCAAAACAATTGCAAAGTCCAGATTGGGCGATAGGGCTTTTGTGTGGCCAAACATAGAGAAGATTCAAGCTTACATGCAAGAAAAGGGTTATGAGCAAGATGGTGCCCCAATTACCATTTTTCATAGCGAAAATAAAGCAAACCAAACTGTAGAAATTGCAGTTCCTGTAAAGGGAAATAGCATTGAAGGCAATGGTGATATTGTACCTACATTAATAGTTGGCAAAGTTTATTATGTTGAATTTCAAGGCCCTCATCACGAGTTAGATGATGTTAGGTATTACTTGGAAGACTACATAATAAAAAATGATTTAGGCGTGTGTTGCGACCCACTCGAAGAATATGTTGTGATGCCATCCGACAAAGTAATGGGAAGTCAACTGGTAACTAAAATCTACTTCCCTAAGTAAACATTGAACAAGCAAATTTTTTTTGGTTTAGGCTTTATTACCCTCATTGGCTTTAGTGCTTTAGGGTTTTTAATAAACACACTTTGGTCTGAGCAGCCTTGGTATTTTCCATTTCTGAATCAGGTAAATTTTTTTATTCAAATACCCATTGGCTTGGTTTACGGATTTGCAACTGCTTTTGTTGGTTGGAAGTTGGTTAACCTGCCCAAGCTAAGAGATGGTTTTAAAGATTATAGCAGGTTGCTTTCAGGCTTTAATCTAAACATCCATGAAATAATATTTATTTCTTTTTGTGCCGGTTTTGGTGAGGAGGTGCTTTTTAGAGGTGCAATTCAGCAGTTTTGGGGTGTGTGGATTACTTCCTTCTTCTTTGTGGCCATTCATGGTTACTTAAATCCTAAAAATTGGAAACTTTCTATTTATGGTATTTACATGACATTGGTGATTGCAGGTATTGGTTACGGATATGAATACATTGGTATTTGGAGCGCCATTGCAGCACACTTTGCTATAGATGTTTACTTGCTTAAAAAAATGGTTGATGAAGAGGAAAATGAATTGAATAATATCAATGATGAAGAACCTCCATTTCAAACTCCGCTAGATTGACCCATGCAACTTTTTACGATAAATTCGTAACCATCATGAAAAAATTACTTTTTGTTGTAAGTATTTGTTTTGCTTTTGCTGCTACCGCTCAGGTAAAAATTCCTGAACACTCAAAGCTTATCATTAATCAAGTTGCACAATTAAACATTGAGCCCAACCAAGAATCTCAACTTCAGAATCTAGAAAAATATCCAATTCAAAAAATTGGAATCACTAACTTTTTGTGCTTAATAGCTAAGGTAAAACCTGGTTTTTCAGAAGAGAATTTGCCCGAATGTTTTATTTTAGGAGGAGGCTCAGGAGATATTTTCAGTTTAAAAGTTCCGACAAATAGACTTGATAAGCTAGCAGAAATTCCGCAAGTTGAGGTATTAACTGTAGCACGGATAATTGCTCCTCAACTTGAAGATGCACGCATAGATTTAAGATTAGATAGTGTATGGAATTATCCCCTTAACAATACTGTTTACACAGGTAAAGATGTTTTAATAGGCATAACAGATTGGGGTTTCGATTATACCCATCCAATGTTTTTCGATACCGCGCTGCAACATACTAGAATAGCCGCAGTTTGGGATCAATTTAAAATTGGTGGAACCCGACCTTCAGGCTTTAATTACGGTGCTGAATACGATACTGAAAATGAAATATTAACTGCAAAACACGATACGGCTTCAACTTATTACGATTTCGCTACACATGGCTCTCACGTTGCGGGTATTGCAGGCGGCGGACTCAAAAAAGCAGGCTTAATGGGTGTAGCCCCCGAGGCCGAATTTTTATTTTGTCAATTTGGATTAAACGAGGCAGCAGCTATGGATGCCATTGCATGGATGAGAGATAAAGCCCAAAGCCTCGGTAAACGGTTGGTGGTAAACATGAGTTGGGGTTTGTATCATATCGGAACTTTAGATGGCAATTCATTATTTAGTCAGTACATTGAAAACCTTGCTCAAGAAGGAATAATTATGGTTTCTTCAGGTGGCAACAATGGTGATGAGCCTTTTCACCTTCAAAAAACATTTACAGGAGATACTATTTCATCACGCGTTAGCTTTTATCCTTATTCTGCGCATCAATTTATGTGGGGGCAGAATTTAATTATGTGGGGTGAGCCCAATCAGGCATTTACCGCTTGGGTTGAGGTTCATGATGCCAATGGGTTTGTTGCTTCATCTCCAATTTTTAATACTTCGCAAGGGAACCTTCAAATATCCGGTGGGTTTCTTGCCAATTCAGATTCCATTAAACTTGAAGGAGTTGTTGAGCAACAAAATCCGCTAAATAACAGGCCGCACATTTTATTGGGGGTTCAAAGTAAAAACCCAAACCATAGGATTATTCTATATTCCACAGCCAATTCAGGTGAGGTACACTATTGGAATGTTACCAATTTAAGCAGTGGTGCCGGTAATTGGGGAATGCCTTTTAGCGCCTACGGTAAACATGGTGTAGCAGGAGATAATTTGTATGGCATTGGTGAGCCAACATGTGCCGAAAAGGTAATTTCTGTAGCAGCTCATGA
>JAAZVO010000193.1 GCA_018623405.1 Crocinitomicaceae bacterium | reverse complement strand
TACAAGCCCATGGCATGTGTACCGAGAGCGGCTGCAATATGCAAAGGTCCGGTAGAGGCAGCTAAAACACCATTGGCCTCTGCCAAAAACCCTATAAGTTCGGTCAAACTCATTTGCCCAAAAAGGTTGGTTACATTGCTTTGTTTCAATTGAGCCAACTCAGGCACCAAATCAGCTTCAGCACTTGTTCCTGTTAAAAAGATATGGAATAAATTTTCGGGTAATCGTTTTATCAGTTCTATGTATTTGGCTTGTGGCCATTCTACAGCGCTACCCTTAGATTTTGCATGGATTACCAAATTAAATTTGTTAGGCTTTAACAACTTTTGCCAATTTTCTGTAGCTGCAGGCAATTCTAAATCATAATAATTGGCAATGTTTCTTTTTTCGGGAATTATTTCGAGACCCAAACCTTTTAGCAACTTAAAGTTGAGTTGTGCTTCGTGCAAACCTGATTTTTTACGCGAAAAGTTCACCAACTTGTTGCAAGTATGCCAATGGTATAACCTGCCTGTGGTGCCTACGCGGGTTTTTATGTTGGCCGCCTTTGCTGCTTTAGCAATTTCAGGCCGGGGAAAAACATGTAAAATGGTATCAAAACCTAAGCTCGCTAAAAAATCGGCTTGGGCTTTTGAGTCGCTTTGGGCAACCTCATCCCAATTGTGAAAGCTAGAAATCCCCGTTGCCAATTTTATGATTGGAGCTGTGTAGCTTCTACCTAAAAAACCAATTGTTAAATTGGGGTAATGTTGTTTTAAAAATCCAATTATTGGTAGGGTTAAAATAACATCTCCAATAGAGTCTGTTCTGCTAACTAATAGTTTTTTGGCTTTCATGAGTTTTTGTGCAGATTTCTCAATTTTTGATATTTCATAAAAGTAGCATACGCAGAAATTCTACAAACCTGAAACCCCGCACCACCATCTAAAA
Source organism: Crocinitomicaceae bacterium (assembly GCA_018623405.1). Lineage (GTDB taxonomy): Bacteria > Bacteroidota > Bacteroidia > Flavobacteriales_G > Salibacteraceae > JAAZVO01. The sequence continues at coordinate 4,560 of JAAZVO010000193.1, read as the reverse complement.
AACCCATTTGCAAAAAATAGCTCTTTATAAACTTGACGATTGGCGCAAAAACCAATTTTAAAACACTTGCTTTTTTACCTTTCTCAAAAGCATCTTTGGCCGTAAGAGTGGTAAACTTATCGGCTTGTTTGTAGTGGTCTGCTTTGGTGTAGTAGGAATAATGCAATAAATCGCCATTAAGGTGTTTAAGGACAACACTTTTATCCAAAACAATTTCTTCATGAATATCGCCTTTCCAGATTCCCATTTTACGGTGCCACAACCGAAGTTTAGTATCGGGGTACCATCCACAATGCCTTATCCAACTGCCACAATAATTGGTAAGTCGGTTAAATTGGTAGGCAGTATTTTCATTTAAGTTTTCCTTAACCTCAACAATGGATTTGGCCAAATCCATGCTCAAAGCTTCATCTGCATCAATACTTAAGATGTAATCGAATTGTGCAAGGTTATTTCCATGGTTTTTGGTTTCAGAATAGCCTTTCCATTCAGTTGTTTCTACCCTGGCATTTAAATCTTTTGCCAACTCAACCGTCTTATCGGTAGAGCCATTGTCTAATACCAAAACTTCATCAGCTACGTTTTGTAAACTTCTGATGCAACGAGCAATATTTTTTTCCTCGTTTTTGGCAATGATTACGGCTGAGATTTTTGGCATTACAGGATTCAAATTTACAACTGATTTTAGGTAATCAGCCAATAGATGTGAAGGTTTGGATTAGTTCTATCTTTGAGCGCGATTTATGAAACAATTTATTGAGATAATTGGGATTGCTAAAAATTACAAGAACAATGTAATTCAAAGTTTAGTATTCAACATACTTGCCTCATTATTCTCATTATTCTCATTTGCAGCCATAGCGCCTTTTTTGGCTATTCTTTTTAAAACAGTTGACCCTTCAATTAGTAAGCCTGAGTCTTTTGAGTTAACCTCGAGAAGTTTGCTAGACAACATGAATTATTTCCTCTCCAATTATATCCAACAAAATGGGGAAGAAAGCGCGCTGTTGTTGTTTTGTGGAGTTATTGTAATCATGTTCTTATTCAAGAATTTAACCACCTATTTTGCTTTGTACCATTTGGCTAAGGTGCGCACTGGTGTGGTTAGAGATTTAAGAACACGCATCTATAAAAAGGTACTGCAATTGCCCGTTTCATTTTTTACCAACGAGCGCAAGGGCAATGTGCTATCAAAAGCTACTAACGATATACAAGAAGTAGAAAAATCAATTCTAGGTGGTCTTCAAATGATGTTCCGTGACCCACCTAAGTTCATATTGTATTTAGGTACGTTATTTATCATGAGTTGGGAGCTGACCCTATTTGTAATTATTCTTCTTCCAATAAGTGGAATTTTAATCAGCAGTATTGGAAAAAGCTTACGCCGTAAGGCAAAGAAAGGGCAGTCTAAACTGGGAGAAGTACTTAACATTTTAGAGGAGACCTTATCAGGAATTCGAATCATCAAAGCCTTTAATGCAGAACCTGAAATAGGAGGAAAGTTCAAAAAACAAAACGATTTACATTTTCGCATCAACACTAAAATTCATAGAAGACAAGCTTTGGCCTCGCCATTAAGTGAGTTTATGGGCGCCATATTAGTTTCCATAATTCTGTGGTTTGGTGGCAGAATGGTGTTGGGAGCTGATGCAACCCTATCAGGAGAGTTTTTTATCACTTTTATTGTAATTTTTTCTCAGTTAATTCCTCCTGCAAAAGCGTTTAGCAATGCCTTTTTTAAAATACAAAAGGGAGCAGCTTCCTTAGATAGAATTAAAGAATTGCTCGAGGAAGACCTTAGGGTAAAGGAAGTAGCCAACCCAAAGGAGCTACAAGCGTTTGAAAACCAAATTGAGTTCAAAAATTTAAGTTTTAAATATGAGCAAGATTGGGTGCTAAAAAACATAAACCTATCTGTAAAAAAAGGGGAGATGGTGGCTTTGGTGGGTCCATCAGGCGGAGGAAAATCTACCTTGGCCGATATGCTACCAAGGTTTTATGACCCTTTACAGGGAGAGGTTTTAATAGATGGAGAAAACATAAAAAACTTCAAGTTAGCGAGCCTAAGAGACCACATGGGTATAGTTACCCAAGAAAGCATTTTGTTTAACGATACCTTTTACAATAACATTACGCTTGGGGTAGAGGATTGGAAAGAAGAGGATGTAGAGAGTGCTGCCAAAATTGCCAATGCCCATGATTTTATTTCACAAAACAAGAATAAATATCGCGGCTTAATTGGTGAAAGAGGAGGAAAGCTTTCTGGAGGTCAACGCCAAAGGGTTAGTATTGCTAGAGCAGTATTTAAAAACCCACCTATTTTAATTTTAGATGAGGCCACCTCAGCATTAGATACGGAAAGTGAAAAGCAAGTACAAGATGCATTAGATCATCTTATGCAAAATCGAACCACATTGGTTATTGCTCATAGGCTATCTACCATTCAGCATGCCGATAAAATTGTGGTTTTAGAAAATGGAGAGATAGTGGAGCAGGGGAAACATGAAGAATTACTCACGAAAAAGGGCGTTTACAAAAGGCTTTTCGACCTGCAGAGTTTTGCTTAACCGCTATTCCATGGAGGTTGAAATATGAAACTGAACAGGGAATCTCCTTTGTTGTCAGTCTAAGGAATAACGAATGAATAGTGTCCTTAACTCTTCAAAAAGCCTTTTTCTATCTTCATTAGGCAATCCTTTTGGGGGCCATGGTGTGGGGTTAATATCAACCACATAAATCTTTTTAGAGGCATTGTCTCTCAACACGTCTAAATCACCACAATTTAATCCAACAGCTTTGGCAATCGCTTTTACCTTGGCTATTTCATCGGCAGTAAAAACATCTTCGGTTTTGTACATTTTCGATTTTTGAGAATGCCCTCCAAAACGCTCTTCAATTTTTCTTGAGCGAACTACAACATATGGGATTTCACCAAAATAATAGGGAGTTCGGTAGTCGTTAACATAGCCATCCGAAGAGTTGTCAATTAATATTTGGTAGATGTATCCTTCTTCTTTTTGTGATATAGGTTCGGTTAAGATTTTACCATCGTGTAAAGCATTCAAATCTCCTTTTTGCACAAATTTTCCTTGATGGGTTAATGGGTCAACTTGGGTTTGGTATCCAAAAACCTCCAAATGCTTCTGATCTACAAAAACCTTTGAAATATCAGTGCAATTTCCGTTAATGGGTTTTGATTGAAAAACGCCTAACTCATTCCAGGGTTTCCTGAAGGTGTCGTTTTTCCAATAAATCTCTACTTGTCGGGTAAATTTTGGGTTATTGGTGATGTTGTATCCTAGCGATTTTACCAACTTATACATTTCGCTGCGTTTGGTAGGAAACTCTGGAAAAAACAATACAGTTTGGGTTTTGAGCCCATTTTTAAAGAACCCAAAAACATACAACAAAACAAACCGAAGGTCTTCTAAAAGCACCTTCCACAGCGGCATGTTTTTGCGGTATTTATTGATCATTCAACGAAGCTAAGAATTGTTCAATGGTTTGAGCATCCTCTACCTTAAAATCGCCAATTTTTGTTCTTCGTAAACTACCTAAGTATGCCCCATTGTTAAGTGCCTTTCCAAAATCGTTTGCAATAGAGCGGATATAAGTTCCTTTGCTGCAAAACACCCTAAAATATACATTGGGCATCTCCACTTTGGAAATTTCAAATTCATGAATATTCACCAAATGTTTCCGCATTTCAACTTCTTTTCCTTTTCTAGCCATTTCATAAGCCCGTGTGCCATCAATTTTTTTTGCTGAAAATATTGGGGGAGTTTGCAGCACTTCTCCTTGCATGTTTTGAGCTGCTATTTTTAATGCCTCTTCGGTTAAAGAAGAAACATCAAAGGTTTGGTCAATCTCGGTTTCTAAATCGAACGAGGGTGTCGTGGCCCCCATCACAAAATGTCCGGTATATTCTTTGGGTAATCCGGCAACTTCATCAATTTTTTTGGTTGCCCTTCCTATGGCAATAATCAAAAGCCCGGTGGCTAGGGGGTCTAATGTTCCGGCATGACCAACCTTTACTTTTTTTAAACCCAAATGTCTTTTTACAGCGTAGCGAATTTTATTTACCACATCAAAGGAGGTCCAACCTAGTGGTTTGTCAATAAGGGCGAAGTGACCTTTTTCTATTTCAATATTTAGTGTTTGAGGTTCGATGTTTGAAGCTTGAAAATTAAAGTTACACTTCGACTACGCTCCGTAAACTTAAAGTTGCTGCTCGAGCTAAGTCGCGAGCAAATAAAAATGAAAAAAAATTAAAGGGGATTAATAAAAAAGAAAAACAGAAACAGCACCTACCAAAAAGCAATAAATAGAAAAGTATATCAACTTGCTGCGTTTTACCAAAGCAATCATCCATTGGCAGGCTAGAATGCCACTACCAAAAGCTGCAATAAAACCGAGTATTAGTGCTAAACCTTGGTCGCTACTTACAGCTAACCCGCCATCTAAAATGTCTTTGGCCATTTTGCCTAGAATTAACGGAATAACCATCAAAAAAGAAAACCGCGCTGCCCTTGCCCTATCTACACCAAGCAAAACTGATGT
>JAAZVO010000192.1 GCA_018623405.1 Crocinitomicaceae bacterium | reverse complement strand
ATTGAAATACTTAAAAAAAACCAGTAATCCAATATTTATAAATATGCTTAGGAGTAACAGAAATTTTCTTTTCTGATATTTTTTTGCGTTGGAAATTAGTTGTGCTAAAACAAAATCAACGCCTGTACTAATAAAAATTAAACTCAGAAATCTCCAATCCCACCAACCATAAAACACATAAGAAAAAATAGTTAAGAAAAGATTTCTAAGATTTATATTTTTTGATAAAATATGCCAATACAGAAAGAATACTATGGGCAAGAAAAACAAAAAAACTAAGGAATTGAATATCATTATTTTTTTCTAAGCCTCTGCAAAATCTGGTTAATATTCTCAACCTTTTTCTCCATAACTTGAACCATATCCATAGCCATAGCCGTAGCCATAACCGTAGCCATAACCATAGCCATAGCCATAGCCATAGCCATAGCGATAGCCATACTTCCCGTAGTAGTACCGCCAACGTTTCGTTTTAATTCCATTCAAAACTAAAGCATGACTTTGGAGGTTAGTTTTATCAATGATGTTCTCCAGGTATTTCACCCCACTTTTGTTGGCAAACTTGGTATTCATCACAAAAGTACCAATGTCAGAAAGCTCTAACAAGGCCATTCCATCACTGATCAAGCCTAAAGGAGGGGTATCAATAATCACGTAATCGTATTGAGTTTTTGCGGCTTCAATTAATTGGGTGGTTTCCTCTTTTAATACTAACTCTGATGCATTCGGCGGAATTGGACCTGAAGTAATCAAGTATAGGTTTTCTTGTTCACTTGGAGTGAGGATTTCTTCCCAATTATTTTTACCAATTAAAAAAGTAGACACCCCAGCATTATTTTCAATTCCAAATGCTTTGTGCATGCGCGGTTTGTGCAAGTCAAAATCAATCAATAATACTTTTTTGGAGGCCCGTGCTAAGATTAAGGCTAAAGTAGAAGAGCAAAAGGTTTTCCCCTCTGATGGATTGATGGAAGTAACTAAGATTACTTTTCCTGTACCTTTTTTTTCTACATTCTTACCGAGATATTGCAGATTAGTTCGTATGGCCCTAAAAGATTCTGAAATACCGCTTTTAGGACTTAGGTCGGTTACTTTTTGCAAGCTAATTTTTTCTGAGAAAGGCACTCCTCCCAATACCGGTATTTTTGATTCTTTAGTGAGTTCGCGTACACTTTCAATTTTGCGGAATAACACCGAGCGCAAAAACGCAATTAATGCAGCTAATAATAATCCACCGCCAATAAAGGAATAGGTAATCTTTGATTTATTGGGTCTGATGACGCCAAATGAACGTGCTCGTTCAATCACTTTGGTTTGTGAAACAATTCCTGCTTTGGCAATTACTGTATTTGCTCGTTTTTCCAATAGAAATTTATAAAGTTGTTCATTTACTTCAAGCTTTCTCTGAATATTCAAGATTTCGCGCTCACTTTGCGGTACCTGCCTGATCAACCCTTCATAATCAACTATCTCTTCATTGATGTCAACAATTTGTTTTTTGATGGCAGTTCTGGTGTTCCCTACATAGGTAAGGATATTGTTTTTTAGTTGTCCAATTTCTTTGTCTAATTGACCTATTCCAAAATTTGATTCTGTTGAGTTAAACAATAAACCATTTCGCTCCATTTGCAGGTTGTACAGCTCGTTCAATGAAGTTTTAAGAAATTCATCTTCCAAAATATATAAGGAAGGCGGCAGCAGTTTGGCATTGTCTGAATTGAGGAGATATTCTTCCAATGCATTTAAGGATTTTAGCCTTAATTGCATTTGTCTTTTCTGAGAATCATACTCAATTAGTCGTTTAAAATATTCGTCTTCCTCCCTATTTAAATCTAGAATAGATTTTTTCGATTTGTAAAGTTCCAAATCGCCTTCTATTCGATCTAAAATAACTCTTATATCACCTAATTGTCGGTCAATAAAATTAAGTGTGTTCTCATTGATATCAAATTCACTCTGCAAAGAGTAATCGATGTATTCTTGAGCTAAGGAATCTAAAAACACTTTGCCTCTTTCAGGAATCACATCTTCTACAGAAATGTTCAGAATTGATGTATACTCAAGATTACTCACACCTAGCCCCCCCATGTATTTTCTAACTAATGAACCAATGGAGTTCACTTGAAACTCGTAATTGATTTGCTTGAGTTGATTTAGGCCTTCACCGGTAACGGGAGTGGTTTTTGTAATCGTAAAATAGTAATTGGGAGAGGTAATGCGTTCATTGAATATTCCAACTTGCTCAATTATGTTGTCCTCAACTTTGTAGCTGAGTTTGTATTCGTTTTCGTTGAGAATTTTGATTTCAAATCGTTGTCCGTACATGGAGCCATCTAATCGCGTTACCTCCACTTTAAAAGGCATGGAGCCATAAACCTCAGTAGTTTTGATGCGCCCAACAATGAAATAACTTACATCAAAATCTAGTTTTTGAAGGGTGCGTTCAATTAAATCGTAAGAGGCAATTACCCGTTTTTGGTTGGTGATGTCTTGGTAAGTTTCGTAATACCCTAGGTTTTGAAAGATTTGTCCTTGGTAGTCATAGGTCTCGGCAGATTTGAGCAGTATTTGACTTTTGATTTGGTAAACGTCCGTGAGGCGATGGGTGTAGAGGTAGGCAATGCCGCCACTCAAGCCAGGCAACAAAATAAACAAGTACCAATTGCGGATGAGGGCTCTCCAAAAGAGGAGGAGGTCATCAACATCAATTATATTATCCTGTTTATTTTCAGCCATATTTGAGCAAAGATAGTTGGGGTTTTTAGTTTTTGGTTTTTAGTTTTTGGTTTTTAGTTCTTGGTTTTTGGCTTCCAAAAAATCCTAATTGAGAAAGATCGAATCAAATTATGCTTTTAATTATTTAAAAATGATGTTGTATTGCCCGCCTGCCGATCGCGTGTCGCCTTAGCTTTTGCGATGGCAAAAGTTCACGTAGGCAGGGTTGTTTTTCGGACATTGGATGCAAATATAATCGGGTTTGTGGTTTGGGGTTTTTGGTTTTTGGTTTTTTTGGACTTTTACCAAGTTAGAGTATTTGGTGAGCCTGCCTGCCGATCGCATGTCGCCGTAGCTTTAGCGATGGCACAAGCTTGCGAAGGAAGGTTGAGTAGTTGGGTAGTGAGTAGTTTGGAGTTTTTTGATTTTAAACGCTAAGAAGGAAGATAATTTTGAATGTTGAATAGACGGATGCTTCGGGGTAACCGCAAAGAATGGTAAGATTACGCTGAGGGCGCGGAGAAAAAAATAGCTTGTAGTTCAGTAGTTCTGTAGTTCTGTAGTTCTGTAGTTCTGTAGTTCTGTAGTTCAAAAAAATAAACTGTAACTAATCCTGAGCCCAACGAAGTATGAGTTGGAAAGTCGAAGGATGGGTTCTTTAAATTAGGAATGAATAATTATTAATGCTGAATGTTGAATTGACGGATTCTTTGGGGAAACTCAATGAATAGAAAAAGACTCCATCGTTCACCTTTCTCTTTGGTCGAGATTCTCTCGGAGTGACGGAAAGGATTAAAATTTTGAATGCTAAATGATGAATTTTGAATAGAAGGATACTTTGGAAAAAGAATCGATGAGTAGAAGGAGACTCTTCGCTACGCTCTGAGTGACATTAAAGGAGTTAAAATTATGAATTGATCGATGAATCGCAGATTGCCTAAAGCTCATTATCAAAACCGAACAATGCGTTAAAAGATGTCTCCGCTATGGTCGGCATGACATAAAAAAAGGATAGTCTTATTAACTCTAAAGTAATGATCCGTATAGTCAATGCAAGCCAAACATTAGGATTTACTTACCCTTCCTCTGCGGATTCTTTGCGACCTTGGCGGTTAACTCAAAATATCCAATTAAAATCGAATATGCTTCACGTCTTCTTGGGCTTTTTTGAAGTCTTCGTGTTTGCCAATATCTAGCCAATAGGCATGGATGGGATATGTGACCACATTCAATTTTTGTTCAATGGCTAACTCCAATAAATCTGTGGCGTTATAGAACTTGTTTGTCGGAATTTTTTCAATCAATTTCTTTTTGATCAAATAAATTCCGGCATTGGAGTAATAAGTATACGTTGGCTTTTCTTTTAACGATAGCACTTTATGGTCAGCAGTTTCCATAACTGCATAGGGAATATCAACTTTATATGGAATACTGGCGACAGCTAAATCAGCGCTTTTCTCCATAAAATCGCGGTAAAAATCTTCGTAATCTATGTTGGTCAACAAATCAGAATTCATCACTAATACCGTATCGTGATCAAACCCTTCTACTAAGCTCACCGAGCCGATTGTACCCAATGGTTGATTTTCCCACACAATACTTACTTTTGAGCTTTCGTATTGCTTGGCGCCAAAATGGTGTTCTAACTGCTCCCCCAAGTAATTTACGGTGATGTGAATATTCTCTACCCCATAGGTCATCAATCGATCTACATTGTATTCAATAATGGGTTTATCTCCCACTTTTAATAGCGGTTTTGGCGTCTTTTCTGTAAGTGGCATGAGTCGTTGCCCTCTCCCACCGGCAATAATAACCGCATCAATAGGCAGTATCGTTTTCTTTGATAGAAAATCAATGATACGTAATATCCTTCTTGAATCATCTAAAACAGGAAGCATGTACACATCGCTTCTTTGTAGCTTTTGAAAAAATTCAAAATCATACTCTCCTTTTACGATGTGCTTAAAGTTGGGGTTCATGGTTTGGTCCACTTTGCTTGACAAATCCAATCCCTTGCTAATGATCGCCCTTCTGATATCCCCATCAGTTACACTTCCTAATACTTTTTGATCTTCATCAATTACAAATAGCGTAACATGCGGACCATTCACATCACTCAATTGCTGTAATGCTTCACGAATGGTAGCCGATTTACAAATAACGTGTTTTTCTAACAGAATCATACTGTTTTGTCTTTTAAGATGTTAATGATTTGTTCGGCGGTATTTCCATTTCCGTAAGGGTTATTGAAAGTTGGCTCGGGTAAGCCCTTCAAATGATTAATAGCGGAAAGGATGGCACTTTTTTCAATTTCCGGAACATCCAAAATATTGGGAGTCCTAAACCTACCTGCTTGCCGTTGCCCCAAATTTATCACCCATTTGGGAAAATAAGCAGCTTCTGCAAAACCACTCGAGGTGTTGCCCAACATAAGGGTACAGTGTTTCATGGCAGAAAGGTAACCTATGGTGCCAAAGTTTTCAATCGCAAATACATTGGAGGCTTTTCCAATAAAATCGTTTAAGTGTTTCCTCACCATACTTCCCATAGTATCGTTATTGGGCATGGTAATAACCAATTGAAACTGATCCAACTCGCTTAAGGCAGAAATAATTTCTTTGATGTACACTTCGTTTTTCTCAAACGCAACCGTTTCGGGGTGAAACGTAAATAAAATAGAGGGTTTTGATAGGTCAACGCCAAACTTCTCTTTCATCTCCTCAATGGATAATAAGGTTAATTGCTTCATGTTATCCATACTTAAGGAGCCCACATTAAATATTCCCTTATCTGTTCCCAATAACTCAACTAACCGGTTTT
>JAAZVO010000191.1 GCA_018623405.1 Crocinitomicaceae bacterium | reverse complement strand
TCTTTTGAAGGTGCTTTCAAATTCCATTGAAAAGCCATTTCTTGGTTGTTTTTAACCAACATTTCCTCCAACCCTACTACCCTAACATCAAAATCTACTAAGTAATCTGAACCTTGGAGGCCATAGATAAATTCAATGTATTTATTTGGAGAATCAGCGTAAAGCTTCATACTTAATGAGCCCTGACTTTCACCGTTTACACTTAATTCTGTTTGGCTTGGCTCAAAATAAAGTTCATCGGTATTGATTAATCTGTTTCTATAGAAGAAATTGAAATTAAATTTGGAGGAATCTTCATCCAATAACAAGAGTCGTTCACCTGAGTAAGTGTGGTACTCTTTCAATTCTACCTCTACTGGACGTCCACCTTTTTTGGAAACTTTTATTCTAAGGACTTCGTTTTCAATCTCAATGTATCCTGGCTCTCCGGCAGCGGCTTCTGCAAACTCTCCATAAGCATCAAATAGCTTTTGGTCTTTAATTGAATCAGGAAGGTTCGCGACTTTTTCTACCAGACTTGGTTGGGCCTTTGAAGTATCAGTAAAATCTTGATTTTCTTGAAAACGTGCAGTTTCCGCTTCTATCTGTTTTTGCTTTTCAACCAACGCTAAAGAGTCGCGCTGTCTTTTCATAGCCTCTTTTTCTGCTTCGGTAGGTGCAGTAAAATAGGTATATCCAATTAGTATTAAAGCAATTAAAACGAAACCTGTTATCGAATTTCTATCCATTAAACTCGGTTAAAATTGAAATTTGCAAATGTAGTCGATTGAAAAGGAAAAATGTGGCTTAAGCCGGTTGCTTTTCTTTTAAGGTTTTTGCCCTTTGCATAGCAGCCTTAACAAAACCAACAAACAAAGGGTGTGGATTCAGCACCGTGCTCTTATATTCAGGATGAAACTGAACGCCTACAAACCAAGGATGTTCTTCAATTTCAACGATTTCTACCAACCCTTTTTCGGGATTTTTACCGGTAGTTTTCATACCGGCGGCATTAAATTGAGAGAGGTAATTATTGTTAAACTCATACCTATGACGGTGTCTTTCGGATATTTCTTTCCTGCAATAGGCCTTAATTGCTTTTGAATCTTCTTCTAAATGACATGTGTAAGCTCCTAAACGCATGGTACCGCCCTTCTCCTCAATTTCTTGCTGTTCTTCCATTAAATCTATCACCTTATGTGCTGCCGAATTGCTAAACTCTGAAGAGTGAGCATCTTTTAAGCCTAAAACATTTCTTGCATACTCAATAACAGCGCATTGCATACCGAGGCAAATACCAAAATAGGGCAGATTGTTTTCACGGGCATATTTTACTGCGATAATTTTTCCTTCAATACCTCTGTTGCCAAAGCCTGGAGCAATAAGTACCCCATTTAAAGAATGTAACTTATCATCTACGTTTTCTTCATGAATACTTTCTGAATGTATCCATGAAATATTCACTTTACACTCTAACTCAGCTCCGGCATGCACAAATGCTTCTGCAATTGATTTATATGCGTCTTTTAACTCAACATATTTACCTACTATGCCAATTCTTATGCTTCCTGTTGGGTTTTGAAGTCTTTTCAAAAAGGTTTCCCATCGCTGCAAGTCAATTTCTTGGGGTTGATTTAATTCTAATCTTCTTAGCACAACCTCATCTAGCTTTTCTTTTTTCATCATTAAAGGCACTTCGTAAATAGATGAAGCATCTAACGATTGAATTACTTGGTCTGGTTGAATATTGCAGAATAAAGCAACTTTTTCTTTAATTGATTTTCCTAAATCGTACTCAGACCTGCACACAACCACATCGGGCTGAACACCATAAGAAAGCAAGGTTTTTACAGAGTTTTGGGTAGGTTTAGTTTTTAATTCGCCTGCTGCTGCAATGTATGGAACTAGGGTTAGGTGAATTACCAAAGAGTTGGTAGAACCCAAATCCCAACGTAACTGACGCACCGTTTCAATAAATGGCAAGCTTTCAATATCCCCAACAGTACCCCCAATTTCGGTAATTACCACATCGTACCTTCCGGTTTGGCCAAGTAACAAAACACGGCGTTTTATTTCATCAGTAATATGAGGGATAACTTGCACTGTTTTCCCAAGAAAATCTCCTCGTCTTTCTTTATCTATTACAGATTGGTAAACCCTACCTGTAGTAACATTATTAGCTTGAGATGTTGGAACATTCAAGAACCTTTCGTAATGGCCAAGATCAAGGTCGGTTTCTGCACCATCATCGGTTACAAAACATTCGCCATGCTCATACGGATTTAATGTTCCTGGATCAATATTTATGTATGGATCAAACTTTTGAATGGTTACCGAAAAACCGCGTGCTTGAAGGAGTTTAGCAAGCGAAGCTGAGATAATTCCTTTTCCTAGAGATGATGCTACCCCACCGGTAACAAAAATGTATTTGCAGCTTCCCGACATCGATTTATGTTTTTTCGATTACGGGACGTAAAAGTAACAATTAACTTTCTGCAGTTTGATTTATTTTGAAATAGTTTTCAAATTTTGAAGTTAAAAATTAATTTTCTCTTCCCGGATATTGTTGCAATGCCACCTCTAAACACTTTACTGCGCTTTTTAGCGATTCTTTTTCTAATACATAGGCTATTCTAGCCTGTTTTTTTCCTTGTTCCGGATTTGTGTAAAAGCCATTTCCAGGGGCCATCATTACTGTTTGGCCTTCGTATTCAAAATCTTCAAGTAACCACTGACAAAATTTTTCAGCATCATCAACAGGAAACTCTACCATGGCATAAAAAGCACCACCTGGATTGGGGCACTTTACTCCCGGAATTTTTCTTAGACCATCTACAATCAAATCTCTTCTTTCTACATACTCTGTAATTACCTCATCAAAATAACTTTGAGGAGTTTTTAACGCACCAATTGAGGCTAATTGTCCAAATGTTGGAGGGCTTAATCTTGCTTGAGCAAATTTTAATACCGTATTGAGTACTTCCTTATTTTTTGTGACTAACGCGCCAATTCTTGCTCCACACATGCTATACCGTTTCGAAACGGAATCAACCAATATTACATTTTGAGCAATATCTTCAAAAGAAAGTACAGAGGTATGCTCTTGTCCATCGTAACAAAATTCGCGGTAAACTTCATCAGCAAATAGAAATAGGTCATGCTTCTTTACAATCTCTTTTAACCTTTCTAACTCATCTTTTGAATACAATACCCCTGTTGGGTTTCCTGGGTTGCAGATTAAGATTCCCTTAGTTTTTGAGGTAATTTTCTTTTCAAACTCCTCAATTGATGGCAAAGTAAAACCATCATCAATACTGCTAATTACCGGAACAACCTTTACCCCCGCCGCTACTGAAAAGCCATTGTAATTTGCATAAAAAGGTTCAGGAATTATTACCTCATCACCTTCATCAAAGCAAGTCATAAAGCCAAACTGCAAAGCCTCAGAACCTCCTGTGGTAACAATAATATTGGTGTAATCTATATCTAATCCAACTCCTTTATAATATTCTGCCAAACCTTCACGGTAATGTTGGTATCCTGCAGAGTGTGTATATTCTACCGTTTTCATATCAGAAAGCCTAACTCCGTCTAGCGCTTCTATTGGGGTATGAATATCAGGCTGACCAATATTTAAATGATAAACTCTTTTACCATTTTTTATGGCAGTTTCAGCAAATGGAACTAACTTTCTAATTGGTGACTCGGGCATGTTGTGCCCTTTGGCAGAAATATTCGGCATAGCAACTTTTTATTGGAGGCCGAAAATAAAAAAAACTGTCTCGAATTACTCAAGACAGCTTTCAAATTTTGTTTTAAATCCTAATTAATTAAGGATTTTTTGGAGCCATTGGCGAAGCTGGTTTTACCGGAGCATTATCTCCTTTTGGAGCAGCTTCAATCATACCTTTAATTCTAATAACTTTAGTAGGCTCGTTAGATGCATTAGAGGTAATGGTAACACTCTTGTTGATTGGCCCTATTCTTTTAGAATCATATTTAACCTTGATGGCAGCAGATTCTCCCGGTTTAATAGGCGTTTTTGGCCATGAAGGAACAGTACAACCACAAGAACCTCTTGCATTTGATATGATTAAAGGCTCAGTTCCTGTATTAGTAAATGTAAATTCAGTTGAAGCATCGCCATATTGTTTCATATTACCGAAGTCGTGCACTTCTTTTTCGAATTCAATCTCTGGGCCGCTTCCTACTTGTGCATTTACAGAAGCAAAACCTGCAAATACAACTGCTAAGGATAAAAGTAATTTTTTCATGTTCTTAATTTTTACAGGTTCAAAAATATGTAAACCAGTACAGCCAAAAAATGAATTAACAATACATTAACAGGAGTCTGTTTTACGTGGTTTGCTTTCATAAATTTGCAGGCTAATTTTTTTAGATATGGCCCTTGCCTCAAAATACAACCCAAACGAAGTAGAAAATAAATGGTACCAATTCTGGATGGAAAACAACTTTTTTCATGCAGAGGTAAATCCTGAAAAGGAGCCTTATACCATTGTTATTCCTCCACCAAACGTTACAGGGGTGCTACACATGGGCCACATGCTTAACAATACCATTCAAGATGTATTGATTAGAAGAGCAAGAATGCAAGGTTATAATGCATGCTGGGTGCCGGGAACAGACCATGCCTCTATAGCTACCGAGGCGAAAGTGGTTAACAAACTGAAAGAAGAAGGCATCAACAAAAAAGAAATTGGAAGAGAAAAGTTTTTGGAGTATGCTTGGGAGTGGACTCATAAACACGGTGGAATTATTCTCGAACAACTAAAATGCCTAGGTGCCTCTTGCGATTGGGAAAGAACTCGCTTTACCATGGAGGACAAACTATCTGAAAGCGTTATTGATGTTTTTATTGATTTATACAACAAAGGGCTGATATACAGGGGTTATCGTGTTGTAAATTGGGATCCTAAAGCTCTAACAGCGGTTTCTGATGAAGAGGTACTGCACAAAGAAGTAAACTCAAAACTTTACTATGTAAAATACAAAATTGTTGGTAGTGATGAGTTTGTTACTGTTGCAACTACCCGTCCTGAAACCATTATGGGCGATACTGCAATTTGTGTTCATCCTGATGATGAGCGATATAAACACCTAAAAGGAAAGCAAGCAATTGTTCCCTTAGTAAACCGAGAAGTACCCATAATTTTTGATGATTACATCGATTTAGAATTTGGTACAGGGGCACTTAAGGTAACTCCTGCACATGATGAAAACGATTATAACCTTGGCCAAAAGCACAACCTCGAAATAATTGATACTTTAAATCCTGATGGCACTTTAAGTGAAACTGCGCAAGTATTGGTAGGTGTAGATAGGTTTGAAGCTAGAAAACAAATGGCCAGCTTGCTAGAAGAAGCCGGAAATTTGGTAAAAATTGAAGACTACAAAAATAAGGTAGGCTATTCTGAGCGAACGTATGAAGTAATTGAGCCAAGACTTTCTATCCAATGGTTTTTGGATATGCAGAAATTAGGTGAGCCTGCTCTAAAAGCTGTTTTGGAGGGTGAGATAAATCTTATTCCTCCGAAGTTTGTAAATACCTACC
>JAAZVO010000190.1 GCA_018623405.1 Crocinitomicaceae bacterium | reverse complement strand
AGTATCTATTGCAACGGTAGTTTTACCTGTTTGCCTATCACCAATAATTAATTCCCTTTGACCCCTCCCAATTGGAATCATAGAGTCAATAGCTTTGATACCTGTTTGAAGCGGTTCGTTTACCGGTTGACGATAAATAACACCTGGAGCTTTTCTTTCAAGAGGTAATTCGTAAACCTCTCCCTCAACAGGACCTTTACCATCAATTGTTTCTCCTTGGGTGTTAATTACCCTACCCAATAACCCTTCACCTACAGGAATAGAGGCAATTAACTTGGTTCTTTTTACGGTAGCGCCTTCTTTAATTTCTGCTGAGCTACCCAAAAGTACAGCACCAACATTATCTTCTTCAAGGTTAAGAGCAATACCTCTTTCACCGTTTTCAAATTCGATTAATTCGCCGTATTGAACGTTAGATAAACCATAAATACGTGCGATTCCATCCCCTACTTGAAGTACAGTACCTACTTCTTCTAGTTCAGCAGCGGTTTTCATACCTGCTAACTGCTCTCTTAAAATTGCTGATACTTCAGATGGTTTTACTTCTGCCATTTTTTAAGGAATTAATATTTTACAATAAATGGGTTTTCAGAAAATTCTCTTTCTACCTTATTTAATTTTGAGGAGATACTTTGATCAATTTGTTTATCTCCAACGCGAACTACAAAACCACCAACAATACTTGGGTCAATAGTTTCATGAAGTTCAATATTTCCATCGTCAATTTTAGCAACGATGGCTCTTAATTTTTCTCTAGTTGCCTCATCTAACTCTACAGCGGTTTTTACTTCTGCAGAAATAATATTGAGGTGTTTTTTATACATGTAAATGAAGTGTTCACATATTTCTGTGAGCAACCCTTCTCTTTTCTTTAGGATAAGAATTTCAACAAAAGAAACTGCAAGTGGTCTTAAGTGCCCCTCAAAAATCTTTGCCATGATGGCTGATTTTTTATCTTGTTTTAAAACGGGGTTTTTAAGTAATAACTTTAGTTCTCTGTTTTTTGAAAGAGTATCAAAAATTGTATTTACATCTTCATAAACCACTTCTAACTCGTTTTGAAAAACGGCTATTTCTAGAAGCGATTTTGCATATCGTATGGAGGCTTTGCTGCCTTTCATATTAATTTAGTTTTAAATCTTCTAGGTAAGTGTTTACAAGCTTTTGGTGTTTGTCTACAGCTAACTCCTCTTTCATGATTTTTTCTGCAATTTCTACAGAGAAAGATGCAACCATTTGTTTCATTTCACCAACAGCAGCTTGCTTTTCATTATGAATATCTTGCCTTGCTTGAGCTAATAATTTATCAGCCTCTTCTTTTGCTTTGGTTTTGGCTTCAGAAACAATTCTATCTTTTGCATCTTTAGCTTCTTTAAGCATTTTATCTCTTTCTTCTCTAGCTTCTTTTAAAAGGTCTTGGTTTTTAGCTTGAAGCTCTTCCATTTCCTTTTTAGCTTGCTCAGCACTTTTAAGAGAATTTTCAATATTATCTTCTCTTTCTTGCACGGCAGCCATAATTGGCCTCCACGCAAACTTTCTAAGCAAAAACAATAGGCCTAAAAAGATTAAGGTTTGCCAAAAAAATAATCCTAAAGAAAACTCGCTAATTAATTTTTCCATTGTTTAATTTTTTAAAACTTAAACAACTGCAACCAACCGTTGCAGTTGTTTATTTTTTTGATTAAACTGCAAATAATGCAGCAAATCCAATACCTTCAATAAGGGCCGCTGCAATAAGCATAGCCGTTTGAATTTTGTTGGTTGCTTCAGGCTGTCTTGCGATAGCCTCCATAGCAGATCCACCAATTCTACCAATACCGATACCGGCACCAATAACAACTAAACCTGCACCAACGATTGCTGGAATTTCCATAATTACTGATTTTTAAAATTAAACATACACAATCTTAATGATGCCCATGCTCTTCTACTGCCATACCGAAGTAAAGGGCACTTAACATCGTAAAAATATAGGCCTGTAACAGGGCTACAAAAAATTCTATAATTGATAAAAATAAAGTCAATCCTAAAAAGGCGCCTCTTGCAAACCAATTGTGGAAAATGAACAACAAACCAATTAAGCTCATCATTACAACGTGGCCTGCAGACATGTTCGCGTACAACCGAATAAGTAAAGCAAAAGGCTTAATAAATACACCCAATAGTTCAATTGGCGCAAGAATTATTCTCATTGGATATGGAACACCAGGCATCCAAAAAATATGTTGCCAATAATTTTTGTTTGCAGTAAATTGGGTAATCACAAAAGTGATTAAAGCTAAAGCAAAGGTTACCGCTATATTTCCTGTAACATTAATACCAAGTGGCGTTAAACCAAACATGTTTAAAAACCAAATGAAAAAGAAAACAGTGAGTAAATATCCCATGTAATTTCTATAGTGTTTATCTCCAATGTTTGGTCTTGCAACCTCATCTCTAATAAATATTACTAAGGGTTCCATTAATCTTCCAAAACCTTTTGGGAGCGGACCTGATTTGTAATGTTTTGCCATACCTGAGAAAAACAAGAAAATCATTAAGGCAACACAAATAGAAACGAATACATTTTTAGTAATTGAAATATCAAATGGCTTTTCGTTTATTATGTGTCCTTCGTCATCATATTTTACAGTACCCTCAGCATCAGTTTTATAAATATGATTGTGGTGTAACATATAATAGTTACCATTTGACTCGGCAATATCCTCACCATGGTGAAACTTTGAAGACATAAAAACATGTAAACCACCATCCCATAAAATTACAGGAAGAGGAAAGCCATAATGCGTGTTTGTTTCCTTATCTGTGAATAAATGGAAGTCGTAAGAATCTTGAAGGTGGTGAGAAATATCTTGTTTTATTTCTTTTTTTATGTCATTCTCACCGCCTGCTTCAGTAGGCTCACTAGGGTTGGCGAAAGCACTAGAAAATATTGTTAATGAGAGTGTTAGAGCGAGTAGTTTTAATAGTTTTGCCTGCATATTTTTTCTCTTTCGTAACCGTTCTAAAAGGCGCGGCAAACGTAATACTTATTCTTTAATTATTAACACATTATCAACCATTATTTTTTAGTCGATATTTTTTACTTAAAACTCAAGATTTATTGAGGATTTTAACCAAGGTGTAAGTTTCTAAAATTAAGCTTAACGCATAGGGTACAAAAAATGCCAAAAACTCTATCTTATCGGCATCACCGTCTGCATTGTATGTTGGATAAAACAACACAAAAAATGCAGCAAACTTTATTAAGCTCCCACCCATAAACACAAATCCAAGGGCATTACTTTTTTTGTTTTTTAATACATCAAGAACAACAAAAATAAGTTGCGCTAAAAGCACATTTACTATATAAGATCTTACTAGCAAAACATTAGCGGGTTTAAAACCTAAGTTTTCTAAAATAAAGAAATGGGTAAAACCCGCTAGCAACAAAACAGCAGATAGAACCCCAAAAAACCTCAGGCTATTTGCCAACATTAGTCTTCGTTGTTGTATTTATTTACTTGTTGAAGCACGCTATATAAGGCAATAACTACAGCTAATAAGGTGCAACCAATTGTAAACCAGTTTTTTTCCATTGGGTATTTTTCGTCTAACCACCTGCCTAGCCAAGCGCCAAGATATATGGTTACTCCCATTTGAATACCAACACCTGAAAATCTGGCAATGGTTTTTAACGTATTGTTTTTTGGGTCTTTTGAGGGCATGGATTACCCTATAGTGTTTAGGCTTGTTTTTCTTTTCTTTCTTGCTTGTCTGATGAGATTTCTTTTATTACAGCTCCCATTGAGCAAGAACCTGTAAATGTTGCGCCTGGCTCAATAGATAACTTTCCGGTAATAATATCTCCATTTATAGAGGCAGAGCTTTGCATAGCTAAAAGTTCTTTAACGGTAATTTTACCCTTTATCTTGCCGGATACATTTCCGTTTTGGCAAATTACATTACCATCTACAGAGCCTGTTTCTCCTATTACTACTTTGCCCGAAGATTTAATGGTACCCACTAAAACACCATCTATTCTGATATCTCCATTGGTTTCAATGTCTCCATTAATAGTGGTTCCTTTAGCAATGTGGTTTGGGGTAAATGAGCCACCCTCGTTTCCTTTTCCCATTGAATTTTTGTTCTTGTTAAACATCGGAAAATTTTGGCAAAATTAACAAAATCAACAGATTAGGTTAATTGGTTTCTTCAAGGTAAGTTTTAGAGAAAAACTCTAGGTACTCAGCCACGTTCTTTTTTTGAAAGAAGATTGGATAATTTTCAAAAGAAATCACAAAGAAATCGTACTCTTTTTCATTTATCTCTTTTAGGTAAGAGGTGTTCTTTTTGAAAACTTGATAAAAAAGTAATGCTTTTTCAGCATTTTCAAAATCTTTAATAGATACCATTTGGTGGTCTTTATCCAGAAAAATGGCGTTTATTTTAAGGTTATCTGTTTTGAAGTATTGACTATTAAAATTTGAGATGGCAATTTTTACCTTACTTATATCCATATCTAAGTTTGGCACAATCAACACAGCGGTATGGCTAGACTCCATGGTAATGGCATAACCTTTTTTCATCATTTCTTCTAACTCTGCCTGTTTTTTTGCTTCTTCTTGAGATTTTTGCCAATAAGCCAATATTTCTGCTGCCTCTTTTCCTTCTTCGTTGTTGCTGTACTCTTTTGACAAAGACTCTAATTCTGAAATAAATGTTTCTTTCTCACCCATCATTCCTTTAGCTTTAGCTTTTAGCAGTAAAAACTTAGGTTTTAAATTATTGTCAGGGAATTTCGCATCAGATTCTTCGCAGCTCATGATACAAGCCTTGTAATAGCCACGTTGGTAATAGCCATACGTTTTTTCGTAATAGGCCACTAGCTTAGCTCGTTCGGCATTTTCTTCTTTAAAATAATCAGGGTTTTTAATGAGTAAGGCATAATCTGACTCAGGGTAGTTGTTTAGTACTAGGTTTTTGTAGTATTCTGCCTTTGCAGAATTACCCTCAGCCTCGTGCATAAGGTATAATCTGTAATACGATACCAGGTGAAAATCACTCGAGTCAAACCGGTCTACCAATTTCTCTAAAGTTTCTATGGATTTGTAGTTGTCTTCTAATTGGTCTTTATACACTATACCAAGGTCATAATAGGCTTTTTTAAGTTTGGTGTTTGAGGCTTCAATGGCTTCTTCGTCAAACGGAATTTCTTGCAAATAGTACTCTTTTGAGGTTGGGTCATTAGAGCGGGTAGAGTCAGCGCCATCACCATCAAGGGCTGACTGTTCTTCGAAAACATTATCGAAACTGCCTTTACTTTCTTTATTGCTGCGCCTCCAATTATCTTCATTTGGCCGCCCCCCCCAAATTCGCTTAAACTCGTTTGCCCCAAAACTTATGGCGGTTGGGTTATAGAAATACCATTTTCCGTTGCCCTCACTAGGCATTGTGCTGTAGAGCGGTTGGTCATCTCCAAAACCAAAGTTGTCTAGCTCTGCTTCTCGCTCTTTTCTTTCTTGTTCTCTTTCGTAATTATCAATAACATCGTAAATAAGATCCTCTAGCTCT
>JAAZVO010000189.1 GCA_018623405.1 Crocinitomicaceae bacterium | reverse complement strand
TTAAAATTCTACAAAAGCAATTGGATAAAAGCAACATTAGGTTGTTGTCTACCGATGAAGTGATTGAAAGCTTAGCTAAAACAGGTTTTGATCCGCAATTTGGGGCACGACCTGTAAAACGCTTGATTCAAAAGAAAGTCTTGAATGAATTGTCAAAAGAGATTTTGGCCGGTAAGGTGGAGAAAGACTCTGAAATTGTTTTAGATGTATTTGATGATCAATTCGTGTTTCGTAAACCGATAGAGGATGAAGTGGAGAAGTTGTTGAGCTAGGGAGAATAAGGAGGAAGGAGGAAGGAGAAAGGAGAAAGGAGAAAGGAGAAAAGACGAAAGATAAAGGACAAAGGACAAAGGACAAAGGAACAATGATGAAAGAGAAAAGTGGAAACGCTTTCCTTTTTTATTATAATAAACCTTTTATTCCTTACCCTGAGCCTGTCGAAGGGTTAAGATTAAGTTTCTTCGAAAAAGTCTAAGTCTAATTCCTTTACCTCATAAGTTGATTTAACTTGAATTCCAACATTAAAATCATGCATTAAATCAACTAACTTCATTCCATTGATTAGAATAATTGTATGATGAGCATTATTAGCTTTTTCAATTGCTCCATTATCAAAATCTGATGTAGTCACAAAAACTCCTTTTTGGGTATCTCCGCTCATTGCACCAATAAAGTTTCTAATATCTTTCTCTCTGACTCTGTTTTCCCCATATCTTTTAGCTTGGATATAAATTTTATCCAATCCAAGCTTATCTTCATTTATTATTCCATCAATTCCTCCATCTCCCGTTTTTGAAGTTTCGATAAAGTCACCATACCCCATTTTTTTTAGTAGAATTAATATAACCTTCTCAAAATAAAATGGATCGATTGTTTTTAATTTTTCAAGCAACTCATTTTTGACTTGTTCTTCAATTATTTCAAATCCTTCATCAATTTAGTCTTGAGGTGAAGCATTTTTTATCTTATCGGGAGTTTTATTTTCATTAGATTTTTCCGGGTTGTAAAATTTTAAAAAGCTATCTGCATTTTGAACATCATTAAGCGAAAGGTTTGAGTTAACGGCTTCTTTGCCCTTATTAGTGATTTTTACCATCCCTCTTTTTGGGAACTCAATAAAACCACCCTTTTTTAAATATGACTTTCCCCATGCAATTCTGTTATGAATTAAAACATCTCCGCTTTTTGTCTTTTGCTCAAGTTGCTCTTTTGATAAATCAGAATAAAAATTTGTTATTACTGACTTAATCATGTCTCTATAATAGATGGTATCTCCATTTTCTAAAGTTTTTAGAATTGGCATAAAGGTTTCGTGAAACTTGGGAATTTCCATATATCTTATTTAAAAAACAATACCTACTTCCTGTAATATAATTATTTCACCGGAAACCCTCTGTCTCTCATCAAGGCTTCAACCTTAGCATCTCTTCCTCTAAACATTCTGTATGCTTCAGCGGGGTCAATGGCGTTACGAGGAGCAAACAAATACTTCATGCATTTTTCAGCTAATTCTTTATCATAAAAACCACCGGGAGCTTCAGCAAAGGCTTCTGCAGCATCAGAGGTTAATACTTCAGCCCACAAGTAGCCATAATAGGCGGTGGCATAACCCTCTCCTGAAAACACGTGACCAAAATGTGGAGTTCTATGCCTCATGGGTAATTCTTTGGGCATATTCATTTCAGCAAGCGTTTCTTTTTCAAACGTATTCATGTCAATAGTGCTTGGGTCTGCCAGGTGTAACTTCATATCCATAATAGCCGAAGCTAAATATTCAGTAGTGGCAAAACCTTGATTAAACGTTGACGTTTTTTTGATTTTTGCCACTAATTCTGCAGGCATAGGCTCTCCTGTTTTGTAGTGCACCAAATAGTTATTGATCACTTCATCGGTAGATAACCAACGCTCTAACAATTGAGATTGAAATTCTGTGTAATCTCTAACACCACCATTTAAAGTTGGGTATTTTACGTTAGCTGAAAAGAAGTGAAGGGCATGACCAAACTCATGAAAAAAGGTGATAGCATCATCCCATGAAACCAACAGCGCTTCGCCCGGAGCAGGTTTTACAAAGTTTGAATTGTTTGAACCTAACACATTGGTTTCTACATCAATATTTGAATAATCTCTGTACGTAGTAGCCCATGCCCCTGAGCGTTTTCCTTCTCTTGCATAAGGGTCTAAATACCAAAGACCTACATTTTTTCCGCTTTCCTTATTAGTTACTTCCCACACTTTTACATCTTCATGAAAAACAGGAACACTTCCTTCCGGAACTGGCTTAAAATCATAGTTGAAGAGTTCACCAGCCACAAAAAACATGGCTTCCGTTAATTTATCTAACTGTAAGTATTGTTTTACTTCTTCTGAGTTTAAGTCGTACTTTTTCTTTCTTACTTTCTCTGCATAGTAGCGGTAATCCCATGGCTCAATGGTAATATCATCACCAAGCTCATTAGCAAGGGCTTGCATATCTGCTACTTCTTCATCTACACGGGCAATGGCTGCCGGCCAAACCTTCATCATGAGTTCCATAGCATTGTCTGGGTTTTTGGCCATGCGGTCTTGTAATCTCCAATCTGCGTAGTTTTTATAACCTAGTATTTCAACTTTCTCTCTTCTTAGCTTTAAGATATCCTCAATAATTTTCTTGTTGTCGTACTCGTCGTTGTTGTCTCCACGTGAGTAGTAATTGGTCCATACTTGTTTTCTTAACTCACGCTCAGTAGAGTAGGTGAGGAATGGATCCATTGAGGATCGCGTATTGGTGATGGCATACATGCCCTCTTTTCCTTTGCTTTTAGCAATAGCTGCAGCTGATTTTATAAATGCATCAGGTATTCCACCCAATTGATCTTGGTTTATGTAGGTTACATAGTTTTCTTCATCGTGCAACACATTGTTAGAAAACTTGGTGTACAAAGAAGAAAGCTGCTTATTGATTTCAGCGTACTTGGCCTTGCTTTCAGCATCAAGGTTTGCCCCATTCATTTCATACTCTTGGTAAGTTAACTCAATGGTTCTTTGCTCTTCAGAGTCGAGTGGATTTTCTTGTGCATTTTCATACACGTTTTTAATTCTGTTAAACAGTTTTTCGTTTTGTTGAATTTTAGATCGAAACTCTGAGAACTTAGGCGCTAGTTCAGCCTGAATTTCCCTAAATTCGGGAGAAGATAAATTGGCGCTAAAAATGCCATAGTAGGCGTAAACTCTTTTCAATTCTTTACCTCCTTTTTCCAATGCTACAATGGTATTCTCAAAGGTTGCAGGTTCGGGGTTGTTGGCAATTTCATCAATCTCTGCCAACCTTATTTCCATTGCTTTTAAAACAGCAGGTTTTATATCCTTAACTTCCATTTTATCGAAGGCAGGCACTCCGCCGTAAGGGCCTTCCCATTCTTGTAAGAGGATGTTTGTTGTTTCTTGAGGTTCTTCTTTAGGCATTTCGTTTGAATTATTTTGACAAGCTGAAAAAGTAAGGGCTGATACTACTGCAGCAATTGAGATTTTTGAAATGAATTGCATGTGAAAAATTTTGGTAGGCAGAGATAGTAAATTTTATTTTAGGAAAAAGGCATAAGCCTTATTTTGCTCATTGGGTTGAATAAAATCCCAAAGGTTTCCATAGAGGTCTTTAAACACCGCAACAGTTCCGTAATCAAATTCTTGAGGAGGTCTAACAAATTCAATGTTTTGAGCCACCATGTTGTTATAATCTCTCCAAAAATCATCGGTATGGAGGAATAAGAAAACTCTTCCACCTGTTTGATTTCCTATGGCTTTCTCTTGCTTTTCATTTGCAACTTTCGCTAATAATATACAGCATTCTTTTGCTCCGGGAGGCGCAATAACTACCCATCTTTTTTCTTCAGAAAGTTTGGTGTCTTCAATGAGTTGAAATTGTAGTTTTTGGGTATAAAAAGCAATGGCTTCGTCGTAATCTTTTACAACTAAAGCAAATTGGGCTATTCTTTGATTCATAAAAAAAGGCCTGATTATTCAGGCCTTTGAAAGTAGTAAAATATTAGATATATCTATTTTAGAGCGGCTTGTGCAGCTGCAATCCTAGCAATTGGAACTCTATATGGTGAGCAACTTACATAGTTTAAGCCAATAGAATCACAAAACTCTACAGAGCTTGGTTCCCCACCGTGTTCACCACAAATACCCACTTTTAGGTTTGGTTTTACAGCCCTACCGTTGGTAGCTGCCATTTTTACCAATTGGCCAACCCCTTCTTGGTCTAACACCTCAAAAGGATCTACTTTTAAAATTCGTTTTTCAAGGTAAATAGGCAAGAATTTGCCTGCATCATCTCTAGAGTAGCCGTAAGTCATTTGAGTAAGGTCATTTGTACCAAAAGAGAAGAAATCTGCGTACTCTGCAATTTTATTTGCAGTTAATGCTGCACGAGGAATTTCTATCATGGTTCCTACTTTAAATTCACAAGTATCATTATACTCTTTAAATACCTTGTTGGCTGTTTTTCTAATGATTTCTTCTTGAGCAACAAACTCTTCGAAAGTTCCAACTAATGGAATCATTATTTCTGGTTTCGCGATAATGCCTTCTTCTTTTAAGTTTAAAGCAGCCTCAATAATGGCTCTGGTTTGCATTTCGGTAATTTCAGGATAGGTATTTCCTAACCTACAACCTCTATGGCCTAGCATTGGGTTAAACTCTTCCAATTCGGCCACTTTAGCTTTTACAGCTCCTAAAGAAATATCCATTTCTTCAGCTAAATCTTTTTGGGTTGCCAATTGGTGAGGCACAAACTCATGCAATGGTGGGTCTAGTAGCCTAATGGTAACAGGTAGGTCTTTCATTTCTCTGAAGATTCCTTCAAAGTCTTCTCTTTGCATTGGCAGTAAGTCTTCAAGCGCATTTTTTCTGCCTTTTACAGTATCAGAAAGAATCATTTCGCGCATGGCTTTAATTCTATCCACCTCAAAAAACATGTGCTCTGTTCTTGTTAAACCAATACCTTTTGCTCCAAAATTTCTGGCTACGGCAGCATCTTTTGGGTTATCTGCATTTGATCGTACATGCATTCTTGAGTACTTTTCAGATAAGTCCATTAACTCAGCGAAATCTCCACTTAATTCAGGTTCTTTAGTAGCAACTTTTCCTTCAAAAATATTTCCGGTAGAGCCATTTAAAGAAATCCAATCACCTTCGTGAAACTCTTTGCCATCAATTAGCAAATTTCGTCTTTTGTAATCCACTTTTAAGGAGCCTGCACCTGAAATACAGCATTTACCCATTCCTCTTGCTACTACTGCAGCGTGTGATGTCATACCACCTCTTGCAGTTAAAATACCTTTAGCAATGTTCATTCCTTCGAGGTCTTCAGGAGAAGTTTCAATTCTCACAAGAATAGAGCATCTGTACTTTTCAGCCTCATCGGCAAAAAACACGATTTGACCTGTAGCAGCACCCGGAGATGCGGGTAAACCTTGACCTAATTTGGTTGCTCTTTTTATGGCTTTAGGGTCAAAAACAGGGTGAAGAAGTTCGTTTAACTTATTTGGTTCAATTTGCAATAAAGCTTCTTTCTCATCAATCAAACCTTCTTTAAGT
>JAAZVO010000188.1 GCA_018623405.1 Crocinitomicaceae bacterium | reverse complement strand
TACTGTATTAAGTACATTGAAGAGAATAAATTGGCTAACCTAACCAACTACTCGCAATACATGAGCTTGTTTGAGGCTGAGTATGAAGTAGAGATACATGAAAACTCCTCGTGGAGCTGTGTTCATGGGGTAGAAAGGTGGCGAAACGATTGTGGCTGTAACACAGGCGGATCCTCATGGAACCAACAGTGGAGAAAACCGCTTAGAGAAACCTTTGACTGGCTGCGTGACCAATTAGAAGTGGTTTATCAGCGAGAAATGAAAAAGTTCAATCCCGATGTTTGGGAGTTACGCAATAAGTACATCAAAATTATTTTAGATAGAAATATTGTAAACGTAGAGCAATTCATTAAGGATAATGCTCCCGAAAATCTATCTTCAGAAGACCGTACCAAGTTTATAAGGTTAATGGAAATGCAGCGGCAGGCACTTTTGATGTACACAAGCTGTGCTTGGTTTTTTGATGAAGTTTCGGGTATTGAAACTGTGCAGGTGCTGCAATATGCCAACCGCGCCATTCAGTTAGCTGAGCGCGAAAGCAACGTGCATTTAGAAGAAGAATTTGTAGATCGATTATCGTTTATAAAAAGCAATATTGAAGAATATGGCAATGCAGCCATCATTTACCGCAAGTTTGTAATTCCATCGAGGTTAACCCTTACCAATGTAGGAATGCATTACGCAATTGCATCATTGTTTGATGAAGAGCCTGAAAGTTTAGATATTTTAAGCTATCGCTGCCAAAGCGATTATTTTGAAAGATTAGAGGCCGGAGCCCAACGCTTGGTGGTAGGTTTTACTAAAATTAACTCTAAGATTACCCTTTCAGAAAAGCAATTTTATTTTGTTGCTATTTACTTGGGCCAACATCACATTATTGGTTCAGGAACTGACAGCCTTACCCAAGAAGCATTTAGCTCTATGGTTGAAAAACTAAAAAAGGCCTTCAGCTCAAGTAATTTAGCACAGGTAATTCAAATTAAGCAACATTACATACCTTACAACAACTTCTCTATCAGAGAGTTATTTAAAGATGAACAAATAAAGGTGCTCAATAAAATATTAGAAGGTAACATCTCGCAGGCCGAAGAAACCTACCAAGACATTTTCCGCAAAAATTACAATTTGCTAAATGTAATGCGCGAGAATAACATGCGTTTCCCCAACATTTTAAAGCACAACCTCGAAATTGTGCTAAACAAAGAATTAGAGCGGTTTTTTAAAAGTAAATCGAGAAATTTAAGAAAGGTTAAACAAGTAGCTAAGGAAATTAAACAGTGGAATGTAGAAATTTACAAAGAGCAATTAATGGAGCCTGCCTCTCAGCATTTAATGCACTGTTTATATACCTTAGAGCATGAAGAGTACAATATAAAATCTATTGAATGCATTACAGAAATAATCACCATCTGCGATGAAATTGGAGTACGCTTATGGAGAAGAAGGTTGCAAAACTTAGTGTTTAAACTCTCAAATAAATTTATTAAAAACGTTTATGCTTCTCCAAAAGTTACCAAAAGCCACAAATGGCAATTGGCTTTGCTTGATGAGCTATGCAATTTGCTTGGAGTTAAAATAACCGGCATTAGCGTGTTAATGAAGGTTTAACTTGACAGCCACATCTCAAATTTTTAAAGACCTTGTAGTAGTTGAGTTGGCCTCGGTATTGGCCGGTCCAATGGTAGGAAGGTTTTTTGCTGAGTTAGGCGCTACAGTGCACAAAATTGAAAACCCAAAAACAGGTGATGTTACCCGTAGTTGGAAAAATCCAAAAGAAGACCCAAAAGCCAAAACTTCGGCCTATTTTGCATCTGCCAATTGGGGCAAGCAATACCATTTTTTAGACCTCAACCAAATTGAAGAAAAGACCAAAGTAAAAAACCTTTGCGCTAAGGCAGATGTTGTTTTGGTAAACTTTAAACCCGGCGATGCTGCAAAGTTTGGTTTGCGCTTCGAAGACCTCTCTCCTGATAACCCTCGTTTGGTTTATGGCGAAATTACAGGGTTTGAAAAAGGAAATTACCGCCCGGCTTTTGATATGGTGCTACAAGCCGAAGCAGGCTTCTTAGCCATGAGCGGATTCCCTGACCAACCTTATGCAAAAATGCCTGTGGCCCTTATAGATGTTTTAGCCGCGCACCAACTAAAAGAAGGTTTGCTTATTGCTTTGATGCAACGCGAAAAAGTTGCCAAACCCCAAAAAGTAAGTGTTAGTTTAATTGAAAGTGCCATAGCCTCTTTGGCTAACCAAGCAAGCAATTATTTAAACACAGGTTTTGTACCACAACCAATGGGCAGTAAGCACCCAAACATTGCGCCCTATGGCGATATTTTTAGGTGTGAGGGCAACCCATTTTTAGTAGCAATTGGCAGCGACAATCAATTTGAGAAGTTTTGCCAAATACTAAATATTTTCCTGTACCAAAAAGCTGAGTTTAAAACAAACGTAGACCGTGTAAAAAATAGGGAAGTTTTAAATGAACTGCTGCAAAAGCATATTCAAACATTGTCATTTGATAAGCTTAAAAAGGAGCTTTTGAATTTTAAAATTCCTTTTGGAGAGATAAAGTCTATGGATGAGGTAATGGCCTCCCCTGCTGCTCAAAACCTAATGGTAGAAGAATTGGTTGAAAATGCTGTGCTTAAAAGTTTAAAGAGTATTGCTTTTGAGATTTCGTAAATATACCTCTTGATTTTATGTGCTGTTTGTTTTAATATTTGAATGGAAAAAGGGTTTTATAATCTAATTAAATAACTCAAATGGAACTTGATAATGTAAGCTTCCCCATTTTTAGACCATTATTTATACCATTAAATACACTTAAAATAATCAAAAGGCTCTAGGCAATCATTACATTTATAATGGGCTTTGCAAGCGGTAGAACCAAATTGGCTTACCATTTTTACATCTTTTGATTTACAATGCGGGCACCTTAAATCTTTAGGTCCAAAAGGGTCTAATAAGCTTTTATCAGGTGAAAATTTTTCAGGAGGTGCAATACCGTAATCTTCCAATTTCTTTTTGGCCTCATCGGTAATCCAATCTGTTGTCCAAGCGGGAGTTAATACCGAGGTTACTTTAAATTTTTCTATGCCCTGCTCCCCTAGCGCTTCTTTAATTTGATCTTCAATAAGCCGCATTGCCGGACAACCTGAATAAGTTGGAG
Organism: Crocinitomicaceae bacterium; assembly: GCA_018623405.1. GTDB lineage: Bacteria > Bacteroidota > Bacteroidia > Flavobacteriales_G > Salibacteraceae > JAAZVO01. Next base: position 2,431 of record JAAZVO010000188.1, on the reverse strand, counting down.
TAATTACAACTTCTACTTCATCGTTATTCAACTTTACATCTCGTAAAATTCCTAATTCTTTAATAGAAATAATAGGAATTTCAGGATCGGGAATTTCTGAAAGTAAATTTTCTATTTCTGCCTTTGAAAGCATGTTTTAATCCCACTTTGCATCAGGATATGTTCTTACCAAGTACTGCATATCAGTAAGCATATAACCTAAGTTTTCTGAGTGAATTCCATCTCTTCCACCTTTAGCCATAAAAGTAGTTTCAGGATATTTAAGGGTTGATTCATTTAGCACTTCTCTTACTTTTCCTTCCCACTTGGCTTTTAATGCATCAATGTTTGGAATAACGCCTTCTTTTTCTAAAAAGTCTGAGATTTCATCTTTCATGAACATTTCGCCGGTGTATTTCCAAATTTGATTTATGGCAGTTTGAATTTTTTCGTGGCTTTCTTCGGTACCATCTCCAAACCTAATTACCCATTGCGAAGTATGTCTTAAATGATAAGCAACTTCTTTGATAGATTTTTCTGCAAATCCTCGAAGAAACTCATCTGAGCTATTTTTTAGGTCTAACAACAAAAAGTAATGGTAAACATCGTAGAAAAAGTGCTTTGCAATGGTATCAGCATAATTTCCATTGGGTTGCTCTACCAACAATAGGTTTTTGAATTCGCGCTCTATCCTTTTGTAGGCCATATCATCAGCATTTCTGCCTTTGCCTTCTAGCTCTCCGGCATAGTTCAAAAGGCTTTGTGCCTGACCTAAAAGGTCTAATCCAATATTAGAAAGGGCAATATCTTCTTCTAATTCAGGTCCGTGTCCACACCATTCTGTTACGCGATGACTCAAAATCAAGGCGTCATCACCTTGGGAAGTTACAAACTGAAGTTTAGCTTCGTTTAAATTCATATTAAAGATATTTTACGCCTTTAGGAATATCATAAAATGTAGGATGGCGATACACTTTATCGTTGGCAGGCTCAAAAAATTCACCTGCATCATCAGGTGATGAAGCCGAAATAGCCTCTGCGGGAACTACCCAAATGCTCGTACCTTCACTTCTTCTTGTATAAACATCTCTAGCATTTTCAATTGCAGTTTGAGCATCAGGAGCATGAAGACTTCCTACGTGCTTATGCGCTAATCCCGGTTTTGATTGAATAAAAACCTCGTAAAGAGGCCAATTTGCTTGGTTTTCTTGGCTCATATATGTAAAATTTTGGTTAGGCTGCTTTTGCTGCTCTTTTTGCTGCATAGGCTTTGGCGGCTTCTCTTACCCACCTGCCATTGTCATATGCATCTCTTCGAGCTTTCATTCTTTCTTGGTTACAAGGGCCATTGCCTTGAATAACATTGTAAAACTCATCCCAATTTATTTCCCCATGATCGTAATGACCACGCTCTTCATTCCACTTTAAATCTTTATCAGGAACAGTTAAACCAATGGCTTCAGCTTGCTGAACAGTTCTATCAATAAACTCTTCTCTTAACTCGTCGTTGGTTTTTCTTTTGATTTTCCACTTCATGGATTGCGCAGTATTGGGCGAGTTATCATCCCTCGGACCGAACATCATCAATGAAGGCCACCACCATCTGTTTAAGGCATCTTGAGCCATTTCTTTTTGCTCAGGAGTTCCCTTAGCCAAAGTGGCTACAATTTCAAATCCTTGGCGTTGGTGAAAACTTTCTTCTTTACAGATTCTTACCATTGCCCTAGAATAAGGTCCATAAGATGTTCTTGTAAGCATAACTTGGTTCATGATGGCTGCACCATCTACCAACCAACCAACAGCTCCAATATCTGCCCAAGTTAAAGTAGGATAGTTAAAAATTGAGGAGTACTTTGCTTTTCCTGAAAGTAGCTCTTCCACCAATTCCTGTCTGTCTACCCCAAGGGTTTCTGCAGCACTATACAAGTACAAACCGTGTCCGGCTTCATCTTGAATTTTGGCCAAAAGAATCATTTTTCTTCGCAAACTAGGGGCTCTTGTAAGCCAATTTGCTTCAGGTAACATACCTACTACTTCTGAGTGGGCGTGTTGCGAAATTTGTCTTATTAAAGTTTTGCGATATTTTTCAGGCATCCAATCTTTTGGCTCTACCTTAATTTCTGCATCTACTTTTTCTTGAAACTTTTCTAATAATTGATTCTCTTCCATAATGTTATTGGATGTGGGTTTACAATTTTAGTACAATTTACCTATTCAACAAATGATAAATGGCAAAGGTTCTGAAAGACTAAACTGCCAAAAATCAGTTTTAAAATACTTCTTTTAGCGTATCGATAAAGTGCTGATTATCTTCTGGCTTGCCAATTGAAACACGAATACAGTGAGGAAGCCCGAAGGCTATAAGATGCCTTACGAAAACACCTTTTTCCATTAATGCTCTGGTAAGACCTTCTGCTTTTTCAGGAGTTTTTAGGTCCATCATCACAAAATT
>JAAZVO010000187.1 GCA_018623405.1 Crocinitomicaceae bacterium | reverse complement strand
GATTTGTCAAACACTTTGCCAATTTTAGGATTCGTAAAGTTCAGCAAGCTCCATCCATCGCATAGATTTTTCGTCGAGTAAGGCAATTAGGGCGGTTAGTTCTGTAGAGATGGCTTGCATTTCATCGGGAGAAATATTACCGGAAGATAATTTTTCGGTGAGCTCTTCCTTGTGTGTTTCTAATTTTGGAATTTCCTCGTCTAACTGCTCAAATTCATATTTCTCTTTGAAACTTAGTTTCGTTTTTGGTTTTTGTGAAGTTGGTGCAGGAGTAGTATCAAGCTTTTCTTTTGCTCTTTCAGCACTTGATATAGCTTTTTGAGCTTCTAATTCTTTTTTGCGGATTTCGCGGTACTCTGAGTAAAACCCAACATGGTCTTTTATTTTGCCTTCGCCCTCAAAAACAAAAGTGTGATCTGCCACCTTATCTAGCAAATACCTATCATGTGTTACCAATAACACACAACCATCAAAGTTTTGCAGATAATCTTCTAAAATGGAAAGGGTAAGAATGTCTAAATCGTTGGTAGGCTCATCAAGAATTAAAAAGTTTGGGTTTTGCATTAAAACGGTAACCAAATAAAGCCTTCGTTTTTCTCCTCCACTAAGGGTGGAAACCAACTTTTGTTGGTCTTTTCTATTGAAGAGAAACTTCTCCAACAACTTTTCTACTTCAATTATTTTTCCGTCTTTTTCTTTTGCTACTTCTGCAATTTCGCGTAAAGTATCAATTACTCTTTGGTCGGCCTTAAAGTTTAAACCTTCTTGGTGGTAATGTCCAATAGAAACTGTTTCTCCAATAATTACTTTACCGGTATCGGGTTTAAGTTGTTCTGTTATTACTTTAATTAAGGTTGATTTGCCTGCACCATTTTTTCCTGCAATGCCCACTTTTTCGCCCTTTAAAAACTTATATGAGAAGTTTTTGAAAAGCACGTTTTCTGCGTAAGATTTTGATACATTATGCAATTCAACAATTTTGTTGCCCAATCGCTCCGATCTAAAATCAATAGAAACCTTATTGTCCTCAATTCTTCTTTTGGCTTGAGCCTTTACATCTTTAAAGGCATCAATTCTAGCTTTCGATTTTGTGGTTCGCGCTTGAGGGGTGCTACGCATCCATTCTAATTCTTTTCTAAATATGTTCTTGGCCTTTTCAATATTGGCTGCCAAGCCCGATTCTCTTTCTGCCTTTTTTTCAAGGTAATAACTGAAGTTGCCCTCGTAGAAAAACGCCTGCTCTTGGTCTAATTCCATGATGTTGTTGCAAACATTTTCTAAAAAATACCTATCGTGAGTAACCATTAATAATGTGGTATTTGCATTAGAAAGGTATTGTTCTAGCCACTCTACCATATCTAAATCGAGGTGGTTAGTAGGCTCATCTAAAATCAGTAAATCAGGTTGAGTAAATATAAATTTAGCGATTGTAATTCTTTTTTGTTCTCCACCCGAAAGGTTTTGAGCAACTCTTTCTACATCGTGCAAATTTAAAATGCCTAGTATTTGCTTTATCTGAGCTTCAGCATCCCAAAGCTTTTGGTTATCCATTTCAGGAATTAACTGCTCAATTGCTTGGGTGTTATTTTGAGATATGGCAGTTTCGTATTTTAACAAAAGGCTTAGCTTGGGGTCGTTGGATAACAGTATGTTTTCCAAAATAGTTTTGGTGGCATCTACTTGTGGTTCTTGCTCTAAAAACCCTACACGAATATTATTTCTAAAAGTTACTTTACCCTCTTCAGGACCTTCAATACCTGCCAAAACTTTGAGTAATGTTGTTTTTCCTGTTCCGTTTTTAGCTACAAAAGCCGTTTTTTGGCCTTTTTGTAGCCCAAATGAAACATCCTTAAAAAGTAAACGCTCACCATACCTTTTGGTGATTGATTCAACAGAGAGCAAATTCATGGTGTAAAGCTAATGTTAATTGAGGCTATTTATCAGAATAATGACCATAAGCACTCAAAATAAGAACGATTACCTTATCATTCTTTATTTTGTAAATAAGCCTATGTTTTTGATTTATTCTTCTTGAGTATAACCCTTGGTAATTGAATCTTAAAATTTCGGGTTTACCTGTTCCTGTTTCAGAGTGAATCAAAAGCTCGTTCAATAATAATTCTAACTTTTTTAGAATTACTTTATTTCCTGATTTCTTGTGTTTTTCAATGTCTTTTAATGCTGTTTGGGTAAACTCAAGTGAGTATTTCATAGACCCAACAATTCTTTTATTTCGGTAGGGCTTGATGCTGAAGTAGTTTTTCCCTCATTTGCTTCTTTTAAACTTTGAGCTAACTTTTTGGTCATTTCTTCACTGAAATAAAGGTCGTTTTTTGACACCGGAGATAAAACATAAGCCTTGTCTTTTCCTCTTTGAACGATAACTTGCTCGCCTTTATCTACTTTTTCGAAATACTCTTTTTGATGTTGTCTGAACTCTCTACTACTTATAATAACCATAATGTACCAAATTGGTACAAAGGTATTGTTTTTCGACTTTTTTTGACAAAAAAAAGCCTCTCAACAATATGAGAGGCTTTTAGGACAAATCGATTTGGCTTATGCGGGTGATTCAGATTTTTCACCGATGTGTGTTTTCAAAAACTTGATCATCGATTCATAAAACTCGAATCTGTTTTCTTCGTTTCTGAACCCATGGCCTTCGTTTTCTTTTACTAAATATTCAACTTCTACTCCTCTAGTTTTCATAGCTTCAACCATTTGGTCGCTTTCTGCAATATTTACCCTTGGATCTTTTGCTCCTTGAGCAATAAATAGTGGTGCTTGAATTTTATCTGCATTCAAAGCCGGAGAGTAAGCAGCTAACATGGCGCTATCTTTTTTTGGGTCACCAACCATTTCATACATCATTTCTAAATATTGTTTCCAATATGGTGGAATAGTTTGCATGAACGTAAATAAGTTAGAAACGCCAACGTAATCTACACCGCAAGCATACATTTCAGGTGAGTAGCATAAGCCTGCAAGGGTGGCATAACCACCGTAAGAACCTCCATAAATTGCAATTCTTTTAGGGTCTGCAATGCCTTGGTCAATTAGCCACTGTGCACCATCGGTAACATCATTTTGCATAGCTTGCCCCCATTGTTTGAATGATGCTTCCCAAAAAGCTCTTCCATAACCTGTTGAGCCTCTAAAGTTAATTTGCAAAACAGCAAAACCTCTGTTGGCTAAAAACTGAACTTCAGGATTAAAACCCCAATTGTCTCTTGCCCAAGGGCCACCATGTACATTCATTACAACAGGAAGGTTTTTAGCTTCCATGCCTTTTGGTAAAGTCAAGTATCCGTTTATGGTTAAGCCATCTCTAGATTTATATTGAACAGGTTTCATCTCGGCCATATTTGCTTTATCTAACCATGGACTCACCTCAACAATTTTTTCTACTTTATCTGTGGCTTTATCATAGAAATAATAACCTCCTCTAGTTTTATCAGAATAGGTTCTTACAATAAATTTATCTTCTGCTTTATTGGCTGATGAAATTCCTACCTCTAAACCTTCAAATTTACTTTCAAGGCTTTCCATCATTTGTTTAGTTTCTTCATCAAAGTATTTTCTGTTTCTCTTATCTGTAGTGTATGAAACTGCGGTAACTACTTTTCTTTTATCAGAGTAAGCAATGTAACTTACATCAACCTCGGGGTGCTCAAAAAGCACTTCGGTTTCTTCGCCTTTTTCAACGTCGAATATTACCGCTGCAGCCTTATCTCTGCCTAGGTTAGAAACAGCATAAAAGTTCTTGTTGTCAAATGTGAAGAACTGAGGAGACATTGTTTCTTTAAAGTTAGTTGTAAGAATAGGCTTAAACTCATCTTTTTCTGTGTCTCTATATAAAATACTAGTGTTCACACCATCAGAAGTAGTGGCAACTCTTAGTTTTCCTTCATGGTCTGTCATCCAACCTGAAATATTACCCGGATTTTCGTATAACATTTCCATTTCTCCTGAGGTAATATTTAACCTGTAGGGATCAAAAACTTGAGGGTTTCGCTTATTTAACCCAACCATAATAAAGTCATCTAAACCTTCAAGCTCATCAATAATTCTTGTTCTTACGCCTTCTTCTGCGGTTAGGTTTTGCGGATTGCTTCCGTCTATGTTAACACCGTAAAGGCCAAAGTTTTCGTCTCCTCCATTATCTTTAATGTAGAGTATTCTTTGGTTGTTGGCCCACATGTAGCCTGCAATGTCTCTATCGGTAACATCTGTTAATCTAATGGCCGCAGTATCGCCAATTTTTTGAACAAACACATTCATTCTGCTTTCGTAAGGAGCCATAAAAGCATAATAGTCTCCATCAGGAGATATTTGATAAGAAGATTTTTCAGGATTCTTAAAAAAATCTTTCAATGGAATTTCAGGAGCTTTTGCTGCTTGTTTCATGTTTTCTGTTTTTTCACCATTTCCACCTCCACAGCTCACCAAAAAAGCGGCTGCAGCAAGAGATAATGTGAATAGTTTAAATACTTTTTTCATAGCAATTTGTTTGATTTGGCAAAGGTATTTTTTTAATTTCCAATGGGTTGCCTTTTATCAGTCATATAAGCCTATTGTAAAAAAGTGGAATATTTGTCTTTGTGTTTGTATTTATTCCCAAATTTGGAAAAAGGTTTAGGAGTTTTGAAAATTTTCATTGTTGAAGATGATGTGTGGTATGGAGAAATATTAGAGTATCATATTTCATTAAATCCCCCGATTAAGAAGTAGAACGATTTGAAAACGGAAAAGCGCTATAAAATGCATTACACAACAAACCTGATGTTGTAACTCTTGATTACTCGTTACCCCACCTTTCTTGTGAAAAGCTTATTAACGAGGTAAAAAGATTTAACCCTAATATACCAATAATTATTGTTTCGGGCCAAGAAGATGTTGGTACAGCCGTACAATTGCTTAAAGAGGGGATTTACGACTACATCGTAAAAGATGATGATACGAAAGACCGTCTTTTGGTTTCATTAAAAAACTTAAAAGAAAAAGTTAACCTCAAACAAGAGTTAAATTCTTTAAGAGAAGAAGTTCAAGAAAAGTTAAAGCGTTATCCGTTTCCCGGAAACGTGAGAGCGCTAAAAGCAGTTATGGAGTTAGCCTCAGTGATGTGCTCAGATGGCCAAATTGAGCCTGATGATATTACTTTTAGAGCTTCTAATGCAGTTTCTGAATTCTTGATAGAGAAATTACTTTAAAAGAATATATCAACAAAATTATCAAGAGTTTCTTGAAGCGGTATGATAATAATGTGGTGGAAGCTGCAGCTAAACTTGATATCGGTAAATCAACTATTTATCGGATGCTCCAAGAAGAAAAGAATGGTATGTTTGGGGCGTGATTTGTTTGTTTTTTGATATCAAATGAATTTAAAATAAGCCTTTGAATTATGATATTTCTGGATTACAAAAAGTAAGTGGAGGAAATACAGATTTTGAAAAAAAAGATTCAAATGTTTGTGGATCAACTTCCCGGATTGTTAGAAAAGTTGGAATTGGCATTGCAAGAAGAAGCCTATGAGTCATTTGGAATAACCGCCCATTCAATGAAGCCCTCTGTGGATATGCTTTGCGATGAAGACTTAAGGAAATTGG
>JAAZVO010000186.1 GCA_018623405.1 Crocinitomicaceae bacterium | reverse complement strand
TAGATAAATAAAAAACATGTATTGGATATTATTAATTGGATTTATGATTTTGAGTTGGGCTGTAGGAGCTCGATTAAAATCAAAATTTAGACAGTACGCTGAAATTCCTACTTCAAATGGAATGAGTGGTGCTGAAATAGCGCGAAAAATGTTGAATGATAATGGCATTTATGATGTTGAGATATTATCTGTTGATGGCCAATTAACAGACCATTATAACCCTCAGAATAAAACCATAAATCTCTCAAGAGAGGTTTACAATGGTAGAAATGTTTCTGCAGCTGCGGTGGCCGCCCATGAAACCGGACACGCAGTACAACATGCTCATGCATACAGCTTTTTGCAATTTAGATCTGCAATGGTTCCTTTGGTTTCGTTAAGTTCTAAATTAATGAACATCATTTTTATTGCATCCATTTTTTTCAGCTTTGTATTGCATATTTTTTCTTTTCAAACCACACTCTTAATAATTATTGCAGCGCAGGCGGTAATCACCTTATTTAGTTTGGTAACCTTGCCGGTAGAATTTGATGCTAGCAACCGAGCCCTTGTATGGTTAAAATCTACAGGTATTGCAGGTGGCATGGAATATGATAAAGCAAAAGATGCGTTAAAATGGGCAGCAATGACCTATGTTGTTTCAGCCCTAGCAGCGGTATCTTCTTTGTTATATTACGTTAGCATGCTTACAGGCGGCGATGATTAAAATTGAACTATGAAAAAAACGGTTTTTTTAAGCCTGATTCTTTCAGGCTTTTTTGTTTTAGCAAAAGCAGAAAATAAGGCAGTAGAAACCAAAATTACCAAGGCAACTGTTTATTTAAATGGTACACAAGTGCAACGAACAGGGGCGGCAAGTATTCCTGTAGGTAAAACAACTTTAGTGGTTGAAAATTTACCTTCGAATATAGACCCAAATAGTATTCAAGCTTCGGGCAAAGGCAGCTATACCATTTTGGCAGTGAATTATAAAAACAGAAACTATAATGCTAAAGAAGTACCTCAAAAAGTTGCTGAACTTCAAAAAGAAATTCGCGCTGTTGAAGATAGTATTGCCTACCTAGATAATTTGCTTGAAGCCTTAGTTGAGGAGAAAAACATGATTCTTCAAAACAACAAAGTAGATTACTCTAAGCTTGGTTTTGCTACAGAAGACTTAGAAGACTTATCTGATTTTTTTAGGAATAGGATTACCGCTATTCTAGATTTATCGGTTAAAACAAAAATTCAAAAAAGAGTTTTAGGTGAGCAACGTACCAAATTACAAGAAGAAGTTAATGAGATTTTAAAAATTTGGCGAACCCTAACCGGTAAAATTGAATTAGAAATTTACGCGAAGGCTGCTACAAAAGCTGCTTTTGAGTTAGAGTATTATGTAAATAATGCAGGTTGGGCTCCGGTTTACAACATGAAATCAAATAGTTTAAGTGAGCTGGTAGATATGAACTATAACGCTAAGGTTTATCAAAACACAGGAGAAGATTGGGAAAATGTTTTGCTTACTCTTTCTACAACAAACCCTAGGTTAAATAACAACAAGCCTATTGTTTATCCTTGGCGAATAGATTTTATTAATCCAAATCAATTTAGTGGCTACGATGTTGAAGCTGTACAGGCAATGCCAGGTAGAGTTAATAAGCTAGCTCAATCTGATGAAGCCGCTATGGAACCGGCAGGAACAGCAGCAAACTTTACTACTGTTGCTCAAAATATTACAAGCGTTGCTTTTGATATTAGTTTACCTTACTCTATACCTTCAACAGGAGAACCACAATTGGTAAATATTCAAAACTTAAAGTTAAACTCTACCTATGAGTATTACGCTGCGCCAAAGCTTGCACAAAGCGCATGTTTAATTGCTAAGGCTACAGGTTGGGAGGATAAAAACTTGTTGCCAGGAGAAGCAAATATTTATTTACAGAACACTTTTGTAGGTAAAAGCTTTATCAATCCTAATGCTACCACCAATGAACTTGATCTTTCTTTTGGTGTTGATAATCAAGTGGTTGTTACCCGAGAAAGAATTAAAAACTTTTGCTCAACATCATTTTTAGGAAGTAATAAAAAGGAAGCAATAGGTTATGAAATTGCAGTAAGAAATACCAAATCAGTTCCAATAAAAATTAAAATTCAAGATCAAATTCCAACTTCAGGAAATGAAGATATTTCTGTTGATGTTGAAGAGTTAAGTGATGCCGATTTGAATAAAGATACCGGTATTTTAACTTGGGTGAAATCAGTTAATCCAAGCAGTACTGATAAAGTTCAAATTAAATTTGAAGTTAAGTTTCCTAAAGATAAGTTTGTAAATCTTTAAAGTTTTTTCACGCCCCAAAAAAAGGTCGGAGATGCTTAGGCGCTTCGGCCTTTTTTATTGCAAGTAACTGAGGATGGTGTAAGAAATTACATAGGAGATAATTACGTAAACTATAAATGATAAGACCATTAAAAAGAAGGTGGTAATAGCTTTCCATAATTTTCCTTTTTCTTGAAAACCATACATCGCGATAGAAGGATAAATAGTGATGAAACCGTAATTGATGTATAAGAAGTGGGGGGAAATTTGGGTTAAAAAAATGGTAAAAACTCCAAGCAAAATAAATTGTGCAACGGTGTAAAAGCCGAATACAGCATACTCCATATAGTTATAGCCTGATTTTCTAAAAACCAACCTAAAAAGGCCTGATGATGTTGCGATTAAGATAAACAGCAATAAGTTATACGTGTTTACTCATAAACGCAGAAGCCTGCTCTTGAAGTGTCATATTTTCAGGCGAGGGCATTGGGGTTCCTGAAATTAAATAGCCTGTAGCCACAGGGTCGTAGCCAGTAATAAACCTCATAAAATAATAGAAGGCTACTGCCAAAACAAAAAACTGAACCGGTTGGTAATAAGATTTTCGTTTTCCTTTTATGTAGGTTTTAATAAGCTTTCCCGGATTTGTTAGCAACCCTTTTAGCGTCTTATTTAATGGGGAACTTAAATCTGTAAAATAGGTAAAGAAGTCGTTTTTAACATCATCAAAATATATTCTGCCTTCATTTTTCCGTTGGCCGCAGTGGTTACAATAATGACCTTCAAAAGTTGTTTGGCAGTTTTTGCAATTTTCCATTACAAAAACTAAAGTAGAAAATTTGGTTCTGAAAAAACGCTTTTATAGAATTTTAGAAATATTTATTTAAACATATTCCCTAGACCGCCCAAACCTGGAATACTGGGCATGGCATCTTTGGCAACGGCTGCCATTTCTGCTTCATTAACGCTTCTTGCTTTTGTTAGCGCGTCGTTTAAAGCAAGTATTAAATGGTCAACCATTTCCTCTTTATCGCCATTTTTTAGCTCATCGTCAATTTCTACTTCTTTTATTTCGCTATTTGCAGTGGCAATAACTTTTATTTTTCCTTGTGGCGATGTGCCGTTTACCATAACATGGTTTAACCTTTCTTTGGTTGCTTCCGCCTTTTTTTTGGCTTCTTCAAGCTTACCCATTAAATCTCCAAACATTGCTCTATTTTTTAATCCAATTCAAATCGTACAAATCTTTTCTTCTATCCTTTAAGGTGTGAACACTTCCGTGGTTATGCAGCTCTTTAAGCATAGAGAGGTCCACATCTGCAATTATCGTCATTTCTGTGTTGGGTGTTGCCTCTGCTTTAATAGAGTTGGTTGGAAAAGAAAAATCTGATGGTGTAAATATGGCTGATTGAGCGTATTGAATATCCATATTGTTCACTTTTGGAAGGTTACCGACACAACCTGCTGTGGCAACATAGCACTCATTTTCAATAGCCCGTGCCTGAGCACAATGTCTTACACGGGTATAACCATTTTGTGTATCTGTTAAAAAAGGCACAAAAAGTATTTCCATACCTTGTTCGGCATAAAGTCTTGCCAACTCAGGAAACTCTACGTCGTAACAAATACAAATTCCAATTTTTCCCGCATCTGTATCAAATACTTGTAGTTTATCACCACCTTTCATCCCCCATGAATTTTCTTCTGATGGAGTTACATGAATTTTATAATAATGGTCGTATGTTCCACTTCTTCCTTAAAGAAGACATAAACTTCTCGTGCGTCTCCTAGTGAAGTGAAGTGCTTAGTTGCTCCACGAAAGCACATATCCCAAAGTTTACGATTAAATTCAATATCGGCCTGAGCAAGTTAATGACAATGAAAGTAATTTATCAAAAAAACCGAAGAATTACTTTTAATACACCGAAATATACAAAAACTAAACGAAACTAATAAAAAAAACCTCTCATTGAGAGGTTTTTTATTTACGTGCAGTGAATAGAGTCAAGGCGATATCTACACTTCTCGTTTTCTCATTATAACTTGAACTAATACCTAAAATTTCAAGTCCTCCAAACATCCCAATATTCGTGATGGTTCCTTGGTGACCTTTTGATTTTAACCACCCATTAATGGCTATTTTTGCAACGTCTTGATAAGTTGTTTGACCTATTATTGGTATTCTTGCCAATATTTCACTCCTACCAATATAATCATATTCAGTAGTATCAACACCAATATCATTTAGAATCATAATTACTTCATTTTTGGGTAACGAATTAAGATAGCTGTGTGAAGGTCTGTGACGATAACCATTATTTTTCATATATTCAACAGAACCCTTACTGTGTAATTCGGTACCTACCTTACTAAAATATAACTCAACTTCGTTGTTTCGTTTTTCATGGTACGCTATTACTTCTTCAAATAAAACACGATTCATGATGGAGTCATTAAACCCTTGTGAAAATACAGGTGTTGATAAAAACACCAAGAAGATTATGTTGATTAATCGTTTCATATTTAGTTGTTTTATTTTAATCATACGTTTTATCGATTCAAAAAAGTATGTAAACAAGAAGAAATATTAACGAAAAGTATTTCGTTCTTTTATCGGCAGGCAAAAATGGGGGTAAGATGCTTCTTTCTGGTTTTCAGTTAATGAAATTCACTAAACCTTAGCAGGTTCTTTTTCTTCAATTAACTGATAATCCTATCAAAAGTCTTTTTATGGGAGGGTTTAATTCAATAAATATGGCAGTCTCTGAGTTTTAGTTCAACCACACGGAGAGCAATTACCAAGAATCTGCTAATCTATTTTTCCCAAAAAGAAAACTGATATTTCTCATGATGTAAATTATAGCATTTGGTTGGTGGTACCCTGCTCATACATTAAATTTGAAGTATGGAAAAAAACAATAGTTTTTTCGATTTTGAGAAAACCTCAAAGTCTGAATGGATTCAAAAAATAGAAAAGGATCTTAAGGGAAAACCGCTAAGTATTCTAGAAAAACAGCTTGAGGAAAATGTAAACGTTAATGCTGTTTACGGAGAAGAAGACCTTCCTGATAACCTATTCGAAATCTACAAAAAGTCTTCAGGTTGGAATTTTGCTGAGTCTTTCTCAAAAGAAGCCTCTAATGCTGATGTTTTGGCCGCTCTTGCAAGAGGGATAAATGAGCTAAATATTCCTTTCTCAAATAGCTTTATTAAGCAAATACAAGGAGTTGAAACTTCTTACATCAACCTAAATTTAGTAATTGAAACTGCAAAAGATTTAGAAGATTTAAAATCTGAAGAGACCATAGAAAGCCT
>JAAZVO010000185.1 GCA_018623405.1 Crocinitomicaceae bacterium | reverse complement strand
TGAAGGGCTTTAAAATCAACAACCTCAGAAGAGCGATAAATTATTATTAAATCTATAGCTGATTGATTTTGGTGAAGCACAGTTTTAAGTTCAGCATTTAAAGTACGGTAAGCCTCTTTAATGCGTCGTTTCACTTTATTTCTTGTAACTGCTAACCTTATTTGCCTTTTGGGTACAACAAAAGCCGCTTTTAACCCATAAGAGTTGCCTTCAAGCACTCGGTATTTTAAAACAAGAGGGAATGCTTTAATTGTTTTACCTTCCTCAAATAAAGCATTGATAGATTTTCTGCTTTTAAGCCTGTCTTTCTTTCGAAGTGTATTTTGGGCTTTCGCCAAGTAGTTATTTTTTATTCACCTGTTTAATATACTCTTCTATTGCCATTGTCATTGACGGGGCAGAAGGAGTTGGTGCCGAAACATTAATATCTAATTTATGCTCTTTTGCCGCAGCTTGGGTAGTTGGTCCAAATGCCGCAATTCTAGTACTATCCTGTGCAAAATCAGGGAAATTTTTATACAAAGATGCTATACCTGAAGGGCTGAAAAATACAAGCATATCATATTTAATGTCTTTTAAATCAGAAAGATCACTACATACAGTTCTGTAGCAAACAGCTTGGGTATAATTAATTTTTGCGTCGTCTAGTTGCTTCGGAATTTCTTCTTTGATAAGGTCTGAGCAAGGAAGTAGAAATTTTTCTTTGCTGTGTTTTTTCACTATTTCCATCAAATCCCCAAAGGTTTGCTTTCCGTGAAAAATCTTTCGTTTTCTATATACCACATATTTTTGAAGGTAATATGCAGTAGCTTCTGAAATACAGAAATATTTCATGCTATCAGGCACATTAAACCTCATTTCTTCTGCTAATCTAAAGAAATGATCAACTGCGTTTCTGCTAGTTAAAATAACCGCAGTGTGGCCATGAAAAGTTGCTCTTGTATTTGCTCTAAACTCTTGGGCACCAATTCCTTCAACATGTATAAACGGCCTAAAATCTATTTTAAGCTTGTATTTTTCTGCTAAATCGAAATAGGGTGACTTTTCTGTTTCAGGCTTGGGTTGAGAAACTAAGATTGATTTTACTTTCAAAATGCTGGTTTTTGAGCGTTAATTGGTTAAATCCTTAGGCTTTTTACGATAATCACCAACGGGGCAATTTCGAGCGTGCAAATGTACAAAATAATGTATTGCCATTCAGCTAGTCTAGAACCTATTCCTATTACCAAAGATTTACCAATTCTTAAAGCAAACATTAATCCGTAAATAGCAAGGCCCAGGTAAACAAAAAACGCCCTAAACTCATAATATCCAAAGCTTGAAAGTATTGCCGGAACAATTAAAAACAATCCTAAAACTTTTGTAAATAGCAGGTATTGAAAATGGTAAGTTTCAATGTTTTCTCTTGAATTTAACAATCCTAATGTTGCCCAAATTCCAAGTGCCTTCAAAAAAAATAATCCTAGTACAACCAATAGAGTTAAAAAGAATAATTTATTGGCTACTGAGCTTGGTACTCCTTCTGATAAAAAAAGGAATGCATTAAAAACCAACAAAGCAGTAGAAATTATATATATGCTAAAAAGAAGAATACCCGTTGGATTAAGGGAGCTTTCTTCCTCTCTAAAAATTTGCCGAAAAAACCTATTGCTTACGGCGGCATTTAGGTATTGGAATATTTTTTTGTTTCTAAATGGCTTTATTCTAGTTAATAGAAAACCTATTAATAAAATAGGAATCAACAGTATTCCAAATTCAGTCTCAACTTTTGGTTTTCCCACCATTCCTTCTCTTGGTAATGGTTTTTCAATGAAAGCCCAAAAGGGTTTGGAAGATAATTGTAATGAGTCTACTGGTTTTAGTTTAGAAAAATTTAATGCTAATTCTTTTTCAATTTCAACCGGCGGGTTTTTTGAAGATAAATCAATAGGTTTTGCAGAGGTTGCCTCCGCATTTGTATTGGTTTGGAGCAACACCGTATCATTAGTTGGCTCTAACTTTACTGTGTCAGTTACAATTGTATCTTGAAACATAGAATCTTGCTCTTCCAATCTATTTGATAAAGTGCAAAGGTAACTTCGAGCAATTCAATCAATACATTTGCAAAAAAATATTTTCATGGCTACAGATAGGTATCAACCTCACGACTTTTATCAAATAGATGAACTATTAACCGATGAGCAGAAGTTAGTGCGCAACTCTGCCAGAGAATGGTTAAAAAAAGAAGTTTCCCCAATTATTGAGGATTACTACGAAAAGGCAGAGTTTCCCAATCAAATTTTGCCGGGCTTGGCTTCAATTGGTGCTTTTGGGCCTTATATTCCCGAAGAGTATGGCGGGGCAGGTTTAGATCAAATTACCTATGGCCTACTAATGCAAGAATTGGAAAGAGTAGATTCAGGAGTGAGGTCAACAGCCTCAGTGCAAAGCTCTTTAGTAATGTATCCGATATTCAAATTTGGTTCTGAAGAACAAAAGAAAAAATACTTACCCAAGTTAGCTTCAGGTGAAATGATTGGTTGCTTTGGTTTAACCGAACCCGATCATGGATCTAACCCGGGAGGTATGGTAACCAACTTTGTTGACAAAGGAGATCATTACCTTTTAAACGGTGCCAAAATGTGGATTTCAAATTCGCCATTTGCTGATATTGCAGTTGTTTGGGCTAAGAATGAAGAAGGTAGAATTCACGGTTTAATTGTAGAACGAGGAATGGAAGGGTTTACCACCCCTGAAGTGCATGGAAAGTGGTCTTTGAGAGCATCTGCAACCGGAGAGTTGGTTTTTGATAACGTTAAAGTTCCAAAAACAAATCTATTGCCCGGAAAATCAGGTTTGGGTGCTCCACTTAGTTGTTTAGACTCTGCACGTTATGGCATTGCTTGGGGAGCAATAGGCGCAGCTTTAGATTGTTACGATGCTGCAGTTAGATACTCAAAAGAACGTATTCAATTCGATAAGCCAATTGGCTCTTTTCAGTTAATTCAAAAGAAATTGGCCGAAATGCTTTCTGAAATAACCAAAGCCCAAGTTTTAACTTGGAGGTTAGGAGTGTTAAGAAATGAAGGTAGAGCAACAACTGCTCAAATATCTTTGGCTAAAAGAAACAATGTAGAAATGGCCTTAAATATTGCCAGAGAAGCAAGACAAATTCACGGTGGAATGGGGATTACCAATGAGTATCCTATCATGCGTCACATGATGAATTTAGAGTCTGTAATTACTTACGAAGGAACTCATGATATTCATTTATTGATTTTAGGTCATGAGATAACAGGAATTCAGGCATTTAAGTAATTAAATCGCTTATTTGGCGGCTCATTTTTTATTTGAATAGCATAATTGTTTTTTCGTAAATTGGCGGTTTTAAAATAAGTGCCGTTAAATCAATATTTTAGTATGCAGCAGCGTTTCAAGTTTGTGCTGTTAATGCTAGTGATTTCATTACCGATTTCACTCTTCAGCCAAGTTTCAGAAAACGACCGAAAGGCGTTTGAGAAATTCATCAATGAGCACCCATTTTCCAACAGAAAGCATCAAACACCCAAAGAACTTAAAAAGCTCCCTAAAAACGAGCGACCAGATTTTGCCTATGAGCAAGACTATTTAAGAACTTTAGATCCAAGCACCGGCAAGCCGGAGGTAGATAAACTTTTCCCACTTTTTCAGCAAACTAGTCAGCCTGTTGCTTTAACACCTGGAATACCCGGGTCAACTACTTTTCCGTGGGTTGAGCGAGGTCCAAATAATGTTGGCGGACGCACAAGAGCATTAATGTGGGACCCTAATGCTGCATCAGGAAACAAAGTATGGGCAGGTGGCGTAACAGGAGGTCTTTGGTACAATAATGATATCACTTCAGCAACTTCGCAATGGCAAGCCCTAAACGATTTTTGGGACAACATTGCTGTTACCTGCATTGCGTACGATCCAAACAATACGCAAATTATGTACGTAGGCACAGGTGAAAGCTTTACAGGTGCTAGCAGAGGTGCAGGAATTTGGAAATCTACCAATGGAGGTACATCATGGACCCAATTAGCTTCTACCTCAAATTTTTATTATGTAAATGATATTGTTGTAAGAGATGAAAGCGGCTCTTCTGTAGTTTATGCTGCTGTAGATGGGCGATTCTACAACGGTACTTTTCATGGTTCAGCGCAAGCGGGTTTACAACGCTCTACCAATGGCGGTACTTCTTGGACCCAGGTTTTGCCGAATGTACCCGGAGAATCTTTTAATTACGTGGCAGCTGACATTGAAATTGCAGCAGATGATAGAATATGGATTGGCTCAGACCCATCACCTTACGGTGGAAATGATAGAGGGGGAGGAAGGATACTATTTTCCGATAATGGCACAACTTGGGTGGTTTCTACCTCAGTTTCAGTTGCGAATGGAAGGGGAAGGGTTGAAGTTGCTTGCGCCCCTTCTGATGCAAATGTGGTTTATGCATTAGTTGAAAATAACCGTCAATTAGAAGCTATTTTAAAGACAACTAACAAAGGTTTCTTTTGGGATAACTCCAATACATCGTCAGCAGTTTCAGAACCAAGTGACGCAGATAATGGCATACCTGCAACAGACTTCACAAGAGGTCAAGCAACTTATGATTTAATAGCTGCTGTAGATCCTTTAAATGCGAATAGATTAATAATTGGAGGAATAAACCTTCACCGATCTAATAATGGGGGTCAAACTTGGCAACAAATCTCAAAGTGGAGTAATAATCCAAATATGAATCTTGCCAATTACAGTTTGGTTCATGCAGATCAGCATGCAATTGCTTTTAAGCCTGGTCAAACAGGGTTTGCATCACAAGAAGTAATTTTTGGAACTGATGGTGGAGTTTATTGGTCTAACAGTATTGTTCAAGCCGCAAACCAAAGTGTAATTTCAGGAAGAAATAATGGTTACAATGTAACCCAATTTTATGCAGCAGCCTTAACCCCTACAGCAAATGGAAACCTTATTTTAGGGGGAACTCAAGATAATGGAACTCAAGAGTTTAGTATTTCGGGAATGAATTCAACTACAGAGAAAACCGGAGGGGATGGTGCTTTTTGCTTTATCGACCAAACAGAACCAAATATTCAAATCACCTCTTACGTTTTCAATAATTATTACCTATATAACGGGTCATCATTTCAAGGTACTATAATTAACGAAAACAATACAGGGTCATTTATTAACGTAGCAGATTATGATGATATTCAAAATGTGCTTTATACCTATAAAACGCCAACTAAACTTTACAAGGTAAGAAACATTACCGCTACCTCAGCGGGAATACTTGATTCTGTGCAGCATAATTTTGGTACTACAGTTACAGCATTAAAAGTATCGCCTTATACAACCACATCTTCAAAGCTTTTTGTGGGTACCTCTGCAGGCAGATTGTTTAGAATAAACAACGCCAATGGAAATTCTCCTCAGGTAACTGAAATAACACCTACCAACTTTCCAACGGCTTCCATATCATCCATTGAGTTTGGCAATTCTGAAAATGAAATACTTATAACCTTTTTCAATTATGGAGTAACCTCTGTATGGTATTCAAATAATGGGGGAAATACTTTTGTTTCAAAAGAAGGTACGGGTGCAACACAAATACCTGATATGCCTAT
>JAAZVO010000184.1 GCA_018623405.1 Crocinitomicaceae bacterium | reverse complement strand
CTACAAGAGCTTTAAGAGATGTAACTGAAAAAGCAGGTGAAACCTACCATGCATCTGCAGTAGGAGAGGTAAACGTAGTAACAAAAATGAAAGAAGTAGGAGCTGCAATAGGTGGCGAGGGCAACGGAGGAATTATTTTTCCTGAGTTACATTACGGCAGAGATGCTTTGGTTGGCATAGCATTGTTTTTAACTCATTTGGCAAAAAGCGGAAAAAGAACCTCTATGCTAAGAGCCTCTTACCCAAACTATCACATCTCAAAAAATAAAATTGAACTTACACCTGAAATTGATGTAGATGACATTCTAAAAAAGGTGAAAGAAAAATACAAGAACTATCCTGTAAATACAATTGATGGGGTAAAAATTGAATTCGATAGCGAATGGGTACATTTAAGAAAATCGAATACTGAACCTATTATTCGTATTTACACGGAAAGTAGTAACTTGACCACCGCTATTAATTTAGCCAATAAGCTAATTAGCGATATCAAGGAGATAATAAAATGAGTACCACAAAAGTTTACTTAGATAACGCTGCCACAACACCCCTTGCGCCTGAAGTGGCAGAAGCCATGATTCCCGTTTTAAAACAACATTTTGGAAACCCTTCTTCTACACATACTTTTGGAAGAGAGGTTCGAGGAATTGTAGAAACATCAAGACGCAAAATTGCCCAATTGTTAAATGTAACACCGGGCGAAATTATTTTTACTTCAGGAGGAACAGAGGCAGATAATATGGCCTTACGTTGCTCAGTTGAAGATTTAGGGGTAAGGCATATTATTACTTCCTCTATTGAGCACCACGCCGTTTTACATACCGCCCAAGTTGTTTGTAAAGAGCAAATAAGGTTAAACCTTGTAAAGCTTGATGAAAAAGGCCATGTTGATTTAGCTCATTTAGAAGAATTATTGCAAACTGAAGAAAAAACACTTGTTTCTTTAATGCATGCCAATAATGAAGTTGGTACCCTGCTTCCGTTAGAAAAAGTAGGAAACTTGTGCAAGCAATACGGTGCATATTTCCACTCTGACACTGTGCAAACTATGGCACATTATCAATTCGACCTTGCCAATCTTCCTGTTGATTTTGTAACCTGCTCAGCACATAAATTTCATGGCCCAAAGGGTATTGGATTTCTTTATTTGAATAAGAATATTCAACTTAAGCCATTTATTCATGGTGGCTCTCAAGAACGCAACAGAAGAGGCGGAACAGAAAATGTTTACGGTATAGTTGGGTTAGCCAAAGCTTTAGAACTTGCCTTAACTGATGTTGAGGAACATCAAAAACATGTTCAAGATTTAAAGTCTTACATGATTGATGAGTTAGAGAAAGCAATACCCGGTGTTGAATTTAATGGAGATGCAAAAGGAAATTCTCTATACACTGTATTGAATGTTTCATTTCCGAAACACCCTAAAAGCAGCATGTTGCTTTTTCAACTCGACCTTTTTGGAATTGCTGTTTCAGGCGGTAGTGCTTGCAGCTCAGGCAGTAATCAAGGCTCTCATGTTTTAATGGGCTTAAATAGAGACATGGAAAGACCATCAGTAAGGTTTTCGTTTAGCAGGTACAATACCAAAGCAGAAGTTGACTACGCTGTAGAAAAGTTAAAGCAGCTTTTCTTGAATTGATGAGTTATCCTGTAAAAGTTACATTTTTAGGAACAGGAACTTCTCAAGGCGTTCCGGTTATTGGCTCTAACCATCCTGTTTGTTTATCAGAAAATCCGAAAGACAAAAGGTTAAGGTCTTCCATTTTAGTTACCATTGATGACGTAAATATTGTGGTAGATACAGGCCCTGATTTTAGGCAACAAATGTTAAGGACGGGGGTAACTCACCTTGAGGCTGTTTTGTTTACCCACGAGCATAAAGACCACACCGCAGGTTTAGATGATATTAGGCCATTTAATTTTAGGCAAAAGCGAGACATGGATGTTTTTGCAGAACCACGCGTTCAAGATGCCCTAAAAAGAGAGTTTCAATACATTTTTGCAGATGATAAATATCCTGGAGTTCCCAAAGTAAAGTTGCACGATATTCAAAATGAGCCTTTTCAAGTTTGGGGAAAAGAAGTAATTCCAATTAGGGTGTTACATTACAAACTTCCTGTTTTTGGTTTCCGTTTTGGCAACTTCACTTACATTACTGATGCAAATAAAATCACCAAAGCAGAAAAAGAAAAAATAAGAGGCTCAAAAGTATTGGTGTTAAATGCTTTGCGCAAAGAGCCTCATATTTCGCATTTTACCCTTCAAGAGGCTATTGATTTGGTGCAAGAACTAGAAGTAGAAAAAGCCTACTTTACACATATTTCTCACATTTTAGGTTTTCATGATGAAGTATCTAAAGAACTTCCAAAAAATTGTTTTTTAGCTTATGATGGGCTAGAGATTTTGGTAGATTAGTATCTTCGAGTACTAAATAAACTACCACATGAAAAAGCCTATTGTATTTCTACTATTAATTGCCTTATCAGTCTTTCAATTTTGCAGTGAGCCTACATCTAAAGAGCCTTCAGAAGAGGTTGAAACAAGTACCCAAACAGAAAATGAAGATGTTAATCAAACCCTTGAAAGGTCTGAGCTAGCCATATTGATGCGCGATTTGTACAACAAAACCAAAGCCTATGGTAAAGAAGGTTTACCCGAAGGCAAGCCATTTCCAAAAGAGCTTTACACAAAATATTTAGCAATTTTAACAGCAACCCCTACAGACTCAAATAATACAGGTGAAGTTTTTGAATCATACGGAAAAGGCTTTTTAAGCAGCCTTGAGGTATTAACTGAGGCAGAAAACGTAACCTACGAAAATTACAACAATATGGTAAGCAATTGTTTAGCTTGCCATTCTAAGCACTGCCCCGGACCAATGTTGGTAATTAGAAAAATGACTATCCAAGAACCAAATGCTTCATGAAAGCAGCTATTCTAGAAAATGTAGGAGCGCCTCTTCGAATTTCTAATGCAACTTTACCTGAGCTAGGAGGGAAGGAGGTACTTGTAAAATTGGCTTATGCTGCCATTAATCATAGAGATATTTATATTTCAAAAGGATTGTATGCAGGGATTCAAACGCCATGTATTTTAGGTAGTGATGGCGCAGGGATAATTGAAGAGGTAGGTGGTGCATTAAATGAAGATTGGATTGGAAAAGAAGTAATTATTAACCCAAATATTAATTGGGGAGAAAATGAAAACTTCAAAGCTAATACCTACCAAATATTGGGTATGCCAACCAATGGAACCTTTGCAGAGTATGTAAAGGTGAATATAGATAGAGTCCATTTAAAGCCTGAACACCTTTCATTAAAAGCTGCATCAGCGCTTCCCTTGGCAGGTTTAACAGCATACAGGGCTTTATTTACAAAAGGAAATCTTATTGCCAATCAAAAAGTTTTAATTAATGGAGTTGGCGGAGGTGTAGCCCAATTTGCTTTTCAATTTGCACTAGCAGCAGAGGTAGAAGTATATGTAACTTCCGGTAACGCTGAGAAGCTTAAAAAAGCCATTGAAATGGGAGCAAAAGATGGGATTTCCTATAAAACCGAAAGTTGGGCTAAAGATTTAGCTAAATCATCAGGGGGAATAGACTTGGCAATAGATAGTGCAGGTGGTAAAGGGTTTGCAGATTTGCTTAAAGTTATGAATCCCGGTGGAACCATTGTTACCTATGGAGGAACACGCGGAAAGGTAGATGGACTTTCGCCACAAATTTTGTTTTGGAAGCAACTAAATATTTTGGGTTCTACAATGGGCAGTGATACTGATTTTAAACAGATGCTAGCCTTTGTAAATGAAAAACAAATTGAACCAACTGTAAGTAAGGTTTTTCCGCTAAATGAAGTGAATGAAGCCTTCGATTACATTGAGCAAGAAGTACAATTTGGCAAAGTGTTGTTGGAAATCAACTAAAATTTAAAATCTTTTAGCTTATCATCAATAGTTATTGAGCGAATTTGCTTTTCAAGTTCATCATAGGCATTGGGTTCAAATTTTTCTATTTGCCGGTTGTTTTTTAAAAACAATATCTCATCGCATAGTTCACTTAAAGTGCTAAAAATATGAGAAGCAATCATTAATGTTTTACCCTTTTGCTTTAATGAATTAATGATTTCTTTTATTACCATATTGCTTTGAAGATCAACGCCATTAAAGGGTTCATCTAAAATAAAAAGCTCGTTTTGTTGCATTAAGATTCCCTGCAAGGCAAGTTTCTTTTTCATGCCTGTGGAGTAGTTCTCGGGATATTTATCTAAAGGAAGATCAAACAGGTTTTGTGCGTTAAAGTCGCTTCGCTCAATTTTACGTGCTTTTGTTGCTAGTTTCAAATATTCCCAACCTGTTATTTTAGAAATAAATGGAGGAGTAGTAGGTAAAAATCCAATATTATTTTTCGAAAATCCTTCAATAAATTCTACTTTTCCCTCAAAGTTTTCAAATCCGGCAATGCACTTAAACAAAGTTGTTTTTCCTGCACCATTTGCTCCTACAAAGCCATAAACTTTACCTGCCTCAATGTTTAGATTTAGGTTAGTTAAAACTTGTTGATTACCAAACTTTTTATTTAAATTCTCAATCTTTATCATTTAAAAGCAGCATTAGGTTTTTGGTAGCACGCGAAAAGTAAAACGGAATAAAAAATAACCCTAAAAAAGGCATCAAAATGCAAAACCCAATTATTATGGCTTGTGGTACGCTTAGTTCTTTAGGGTAATTGCTGTATTTCATCAATAAAACTAAAGTAAAGAAGTAGGTAAACCCTAAGTAAATGTAGAAAAGGTTGATGCTCAATCCTTTTAGCGAAAACACCAATAAAATGGCAACAGGTAGTGATAGGGTAATACTTCCTAACATGAAATAGCCTATTTTCTGAAATAGAAATTTACGCGGGTTAAGGTCGTAAACCCAAACAAAAAACTCATCTTCTACTTTCATGAAGCTTGAAAGCACAATTAGCTGTAAAAGTCCAAATGCAACTAATCCTAAGTTTGGATTATTGGTGTAAAAAGAAACAAAAATTCCTCCGTAAAGTAAAATTCCATATAGCGCATTTACTCTAAAGCCTGCAGGTAACTCAAATGGATAGTTTTTAAATGGAGTAGGTATGGTAAAACTTCCTAAGCTGTTTTTTGAAGTTTGAATTAGAATTAAGGCGCTAAATATCAATCCAAACCCCCATAGCAACTTTCCGCTAGCAAATAATACAAGTGTAGGAGGCAGAGTAACTATCACCAATTCAATAAATCTTAACGTTTTTGTGATAACCTTAGAAAAGTGAAGCTCTAAAAACTCAGAGTTTTGCTTTTGTAAAGCCGAAAGTTGAATTAAAATACCCATTACTAAAAGTATTTGGATGCCCTCCGGATGATTGAACCCTATGTAAAAGGCTCCAAAAAAGTATCCCGCTAAAGTTAAAACTACTCCAATTAAAGGTTGAATTCCTGCTTCTGATAAAACCCTTTGAAAACGTTTAAACTGAAGTTGAAAGTAGTAATTCAATAGTTTGTTTTTTTTGAAAGGGAGGTAAAGCTAGGCTTTCATTCTAAAATGAATAATAAATGATGAAAATAGCGTAACAACTCCAATACAAATTATTGCTATTGCAACTCCAAAAACATCGGCAAT
>JAAZVO010000183.1 GCA_018623405.1 Crocinitomicaceae bacterium | reverse complement strand
CCCTCAAACGCATCATTCGGTTTGATGAGTTGGTAATAAGTATCATCTATGGGTTTTAGGCTTTTTTCTTCTACCACATGCTCTACAAAAACTTCCTGCTCGACATCCTGCTCAAAGGCTTCTAACTCTTTTCTTAACATGCCCAATTTTAAGGTGACGGAATAACCATGTTTTCTTATTACCTCAGACACAATTTCTTGAATGAATTCTATTTGCGATGGTTTATTCCACAAGGCATGCACCATAAGAAAACAGTCCATCAAGTCAACAGACTTTCTATCGTTTAAATAAGCTGAGGTTCTGAGAAGTCTGATGATTTTTTTCCACCTACGATCGTAAATCTCGATGCTTTCAGCACTTCCATTTTTTTCGTTTTCCTCTTCTATTTTGGTCCTCACCAACTGAATGGTATTGAGCACTTCATCTGGCACTTCCACTTGGTTTATCTCTTGATCCCATTGGGCGAGTTCCTCTTTTGTAATTTTTAGAGACTCATCAATATTTACCTCATAAACATCTTCGGTGGCGGTAATGAGGTTTAAGAAGTTTTGGTTTGATTTTACCCCTTTTACTTCATAGCGAACTAAGAGTCTATCCCAAAGCGGACCAAAACTAGCATCGTTAGGAGGCAACTCATTAGAGGCTGTTAAAATCGATTTAATATCAACTTTTACTTCTTGTTCTCCATTGCGGTAAACCCTTTCATTTATGATGGTTAACAGAGCATTTTGAATGGAGGATGACGCCTTCCAAATCTCATCTAAAAACACAATGGTGGCGCCGGGCATGTAGTTTTCGGTAATCCTTTCGTATTTGTCTTCTTCCTTGAGTTTTTTGATGGAAATTGGCCCGAAAACTTCATCAGGAGTGGAGAATTTTGTCATTAAATATTCAAACTCTTTACCCTCTTTAAACGCATGTTTAAGTCTTCTTGCAATTAAGCTTTTCCCTACCCCGGGAGGGCCTAACAAGAAAATACTTTCACCTGAAAGAGAGGTTAAAAGTGCCAACTTCATTACCTCTTCTCGCTCATACAATCCTTCACAAAGTTGTTGAATGAGCTGCTCTATTTTTTGTTTAGTTTCAGTCATGAAATCAAATAACAACCCCTAAATCGTTTAGTTTAAATTTTTGATGAGTGGTTAGCCTTAATGGAGATTTTCAGTTACTTCGCAAAGTGAAAAAATGGATGATTTTACTTATCTGCTTTACGGCTTTGGTAACTTTTGCCCAAGAAGATAGCATTAAGGTAAAAAAAACAGCTAAAGAAGAGTATTTAATTTTTTCTAATTTCCCTGTTTTTACAAATAGTAAGGAGCAAAAAATATCCAACCTACTATACTCAGGGCCCGGCTTTGGGTTTGCAAATGCTTCTGAAACTTACAGAGAAAATTGGCGTTTTAGGATATTGAATCTTTCAGGAGTTTTTACATATCAACAACCTTATACCCAAACATTACAGGTTTTTAATCCAAGGTTAGATATTGGATTTTGGGCGTATAAAAAGTGGTACGAAGATGATGTTCAACGGCTCTTTGCAGGGGCTAGTATTTATAGTTTATTAAATGCAAAAGTTATTCCTGATTTAGGTAATTCAAGTATTTCAGCCGAGTTGTTTCCATTTATTCAAATTCCGTTATGGTACGAAAGGCAAGTTAAGTTATTAAAAAGAGATTTTACCGGCTTTGCAAAGTTTGAGTTCCCCCTTTACGGATATTTTTTTCGACTGCCCAAATTTGCTGTTTCAGGATTAGATGGCATAGGAAGTTTTCATGCTCCCTTTTGGAGGTTTCAAAGAACAAATTTCGAGTTTGGGTTAGAACGTAAACTTCCCAATCTGCCAAATAAATGGAGAATTGCTTATCAGTGGGAGTTCTATCATTACACGGAAAATGAGGTTTTCGAAACCCATACAGTTTATCACTATTTAAAGATTTCATGGCTTTTAAGAAGAAAATAGTATTTGTTGCTTTTTTGGCCTTGTTTAGCTTAGGTTGCGAGCGGTTTTATTTTGAGAATGGTGAAAATATTCCTCAATCTCAAATTTTTGAAGAGGCATGGACATTCACTAAACAAGAGTACTCTTACTTTGAGTTAAAGGGTGTGAATTGGGATGACGTGAAACAGAAATATCTCCCACAGATAAATGACCAAATGAGCAACGACTCGTTGTTTAATGTAATTGGAAAAATGCTTGACGAATTAAAAGATGGACACAACAATTTATCATCGCCTTTTAACAGATCAAGATCGTGGGATTGGTTTTTAGATTTTCCTGAAAATTATGATGCCACCATCATAGAGAGAGAATATTTTAAAGGCAAACAGCGGTATATGGATGGTTTAATTTACTTAGACCTAGATAGCATTGGGTATGTTTCTTACAGATCATTTTCAAACGAAATAGAAGATGAAAACCTAGAGCTACTATCAAAGCTTATTGTAGATAAAAAAGGAGTAATTATAGATGTAAGAAACAATGGTGGAGGTAGTTTAACTAACGCCTACAAACTTGCAAGCTTATTTACTGACGTAGATTATTTTGCCGGATTTGATAGGTTTAAAATAGGACCCGGAGCCAATGATTTTTCAGATTGGCAAAGGGTACAAGTATCAAATTATGAAGGAATAGAACCGCCGTTTACGGGTAAGGTTGCAGTATTAATAAACAGGAAGTCTTACAGCGCAACTTCATTTTTTAGCATGTTTATGCAAGCTAGGCCAAACTGCATGCTTATTGGAGACCAAACAGGAGGAGGGGGAGGTGCGCCATCATTTACTGAATTAAGTAATGGGTGGCTCTTGCGAGTATCAGCAACTCAAACTCAAGACAACGATAGCTATGATATCGAGTTAGGTGTAAAACCGGATATTTTTTTAAACATGACCCAAAGCTCTATCAACCAAGGGAAAGACGATATTATTGAGCGTGCTTTAATTGAGCTAAGCAAATAATCTAACTAGTTTAGGTCAACATCATCGATATAAAATGTTCCTGAATTTGGATCTAACCAACCTGGATTTAGCACAATCTCATTAAAGTAATTAGACCATGCCTCAGAAAAGCTGAAACTTATGGTTTGCCACTCGTTTGTTTTATAGTAGTTTACATATCTATCTAATTCTAAAGTATCTGAAGGGTTTGAGCTTTTCAATGTAAATCTAAACTCGCCTGGTTTTGATGCGAAAAAAAAAGCCCTATTCCAACAAATGAAATAGGGCTTAAAATGAATATTTAAATTGTTAATCCGCAGCTACGGATGCTACAAGGTAGTCTCTGTTCATTCTGGCAATGTTTTCTAATGAGATACCTTTTGGGCATTCAACTTCACAAGCCCCTGTATTGGTGCAATTTCCAAAACCTTCTTTATCCATTTGTTTTACCATGTTTTTTACCCTTTTTGTAGCTTCTACTTTTCCTTGAGGTAATAATGATAATTGAGAAACCTTAGCTCCTACAAACAGCATTGCAGAAGAGTTTTTACAAGTTGCAACACAAGCTCCGCAACCTATGCAAGTTGCAGCATCAAATGCAGCATCTGCAACAGATTTTTCAATTGGAATTGCATTGGCATCTAATGTATTTCCTAAAGTGTTTACAGAAACAAAACCTCCTGCCTGAATAATTCTGTCGAATGCACTTCTATCTACAACTAAATCTTTAATTACCGGAAATGCTTTAGCTCTCCATGGTTCAATGTAAATGGTATCTCCATCTTTAAATGAGCGCATGTGCAGCTGGCAAGTTGTAACACCTCTGCCCGGTCCGTGTGCTTCTCCGTTAATATACATTGAGCAGGCTCCACAAATTCCTTCTCTACAATCATGATCAAATGCTACAGGGTCTTCACCTTTTTCAATTAATTGATTGTTAAGTACATCTATCATTTCTAAGAAAGACATTTCAGGCGAAATATCAGAGATTTTGTACTCTACCATTTGGCCTTTATCGTCCTTACTTTTTTGTCTCCAGATTTTTAATGTCAAGTTCATAATGCCTGCGTATTTTATTTATAACTTCTGGTTTTCAATTCTACATTTTCGAAAGTGAGCTCTTCCTTAATAAGCTCTGCTTCTGATGGAACACCGGTGAATTTCCAACAAGATGCAAAAGCAAAATTTTCATCATCTCTTTTTGCTTCGCCGTCTTCTGTTTGGTATTCTTCTCTAAAATGGCCTCCTGCACTTTCATTTCTTTCTAAAGCATCACGGCACATAAGTTCACCTAGCTCTAAGAAATCGGCAACGCGAAGTGCTTTTTCTAATTCAGGGTTTAATTCGTTGGCGCTGCCCGGAACCACAACTTCTTCATGAAACTCTTTTCTAAGCGCTTGAATTTCTTTAATGGCTGATTTTAATCCTTGTTCGTTTCTTGCCATTCCGCATTTGTCCCACATAATTAATCCAAGCTTTCTGTGGTAATAATCAACAGGCTTAGAACCCTTGTTGTTTATGAATTTTTCTATCTGCCCTTTTACTGATTTTTCAGCCTCATCAAATGCTTCGTGATCTGTTGGAATAGAACCTGTACGAATATCATCTGCAAGGTAATCTCCAACAGTGTAGGGTATAACAAAATAACCATCTGCTAAACCTTGCATTAAGGCTGAAGCACCAAGCCTGTTAGCCCCATGGTCTGAAAAATTTGCTTCTCCTAAGGCAAATAAACCAGGAACAGTAGTCATTAAGTTATAATCTACCCATAAACCGCCCATGGTATAGTGAACAGCAGGGAAAATCTTCATTGGAGTTTCGTATGGATTATCATCTGTAATCTTCTCATACATTTGAAATAGGTTACCATATTTTGCTTCAACTACCTTTTTGCCTAAATCCGTAATTTTTTCTGCTGATGGATTTTCAAGCCCAAGCACATTAGCTTCAGCTTTTCCGTAACGTTGAATAGCGGATGAAAAATCTAAATAAACTGCTTGGCCTGTTGCATTTACACCGAAACCTTCATCGCACCTTTCTTTAGCGGCTCTTGATGCTACATCACGTGGTACAAGGTTACCGAAAGAAGGATATCTTCTTTCTAAGTAATAATCTCTATCTTCTTCAGCCAATTGGGTTGGTTTAAGTTTTCCTTCTCTTATGGCTTTTGCATCTTCAAGCTTTTTAGGTACCCATATTCTACCATCGTTCCTTAATGATTCAGACATTAGGGTTAATTTAGATTGGTAGGTTCCTGATACAGGAATACAAGTTGGATGAATTTGAGTATAGCAAGGGTTAGCAAATAATGCTCCTTTTTTATGAGCCTTCCATGCCGCTGTAGCGTTAGAACCCATGGCATTGGTAGAAAGGTAAAAAACGTTTCCATACCCACCGGTACAAAGTAGCACTGCATGTGCCGAGTGTCTTTGAATTTCTCCGGTAACTAAGTTTCTAGCAATAATGCCTCTTGCTTTTCCATCTATTGTTACAACCTCTAACATTTCATGTCGGCTGTACATTTTTATCTTGCCTTTTCCTACTTGCCTAGACATAGCTGAGTAGGCACCAAGCAATAATTGTTGACCTGTTTGACCCTTGGCATAAAAGGTTCTAGATACTTGAACACCTCCAAAAGAGCGGTTGTCTAAAAGCCCACCATATTCTCTTGCAAAAGGCACTCCTTGGGCCACACATTGGTCAATTAT
>JAAZVO010000182.1 GCA_018623405.1 Crocinitomicaceae bacterium | reverse complement strand
CCGGGTAACCATCGGCCCAAGCAGGAATAAAAGTGTAACCAGCTGCACCGGAACCTATGTTTCTTACCACCCAAATGTTTACGTATTTGGCCCTATTCCAGCCCCCTACTTTTGATTGTTCACCTGCACCAACAGTTAAAGAAGGCTCGTAATATCTATTTATGCCGTTAGTTGGGTTACCGCTTGGGTCTAACCTTGCTAAACGAAACTCAATATTTGTATTGCCAATATGGTTTTTAAATTCGGGGTGAACATCTGCCGTATCGGCGTTTAACAATTGAAAATCTTCATTGAGCACTCTTACTGCATCTTCTACTTGTTCATCTGAAATATTTTCGGGACCACCGCCATGCACTATATGAAATACAATTGGTAAAACATAAGTTTGATTTGAAACCCTGCCATTTTTATAGGCTTGCTTTTTTTGAAGAAACTTCTTCTCTAGCTTTTGCTGCGCTATTTTTTCTAATTCGCCTAACTCAGGGCGTTCGGAAAGAAGTTTTGCTTTTTCTATCTCAACATCACAAAACTTACCTGTTCCTGCTAAGCCAATAAACTCATTGTTTTGGGCATAAATTAAAAAAGTAACAATAGAAAATATGAAAGCAAGGGTATGTTTTACCATAAGAAAGGATTTACAAAGACGATAAACAGAAGTTTTAACTTATTTGTTTATGCCTCCAATGCGCGAGCTAAATCTGCAATTAAATCATCTTTATCTTCTATCCCCACACTTAGCCTAATTAGCGAGTCGGTTACTCCTGTTTTTTCTCTTTCTTCTTTTGGAATTGCTGCATGTGTCATGCTTGCAGGATGGCCAGCTAGGCTTTCTACACCGCCCAAACTCTCAGCCAATGTAAATACCTTAAAACTTGAAACAAGCTTTTGGGTTGCCTCTAGGTTTGCTCCTTTAACCACAAAAGACATCATGCCGCCAAAATCTCTCATTTGCGATTTTGCAACAAGGTGATTTGGGTGGTCTTCAAAACCGGGCCAATAAACTTTTTCCACCTTCGGATGATTTCTTAAGTATTCTGCAACAGCTTTTCCGTTTTCTGAATGTCTTTGCATTCTAACATGCAGCGTTTTTATTCCTCTCAATACTAAAAAGCTATCCATTGGACCAGGTACAGCACCGGATGAGTTCTGAATAAATGCTAATTTTTCTGCTAAAGCATCATCATTAACTACCAATGCTCCCATAACTACATCTGAATGGCCTCCTAAATATTTTGTAACAGAATGCATTACAAGGTCTGCACCTAAATCTAATGGGTTTTGAAGGTAAGGAGATGCAAATGTGTTATCTACACCATACAGAATACCATACTTTTTTGCAATTTCACCTACAGCCTTAATATCTATGATATTACACATTGGGTTGGTTGGTGTTTCAGCCCAAATTAACTTGGTATTCTCATTAATTTTTGCCTCAATGTTCTTAACATCCATCATATCCACAAAATGGAACTTGATGCCAAAATCTTCGAAAATCTTTGTAAAAATTCGGTATGTACCTCCATAAAGGTCGTTTGTGGAAATTACCTCATCACCCGGTTTTAGCGTTTTTATTACTGCATCTATAGCAGCTAAGCCTGAGGCAAAACACAAACCGTGTTTTCCGTTTTCTATAGACGCTAAATTAGATTCTAAAGCTGTTCTTGTTGGGTTGGCTGTTCTAGAGTACTCATAACCATAGTGGTCTCCGGGAGCTCTTTGAACATAGGTTGATGTTTGATAAATGGGAGTCATTATTGCCCCGGTGGCGAGGTCGTGAGTTAAGCCTCCGTGAATTGCTTTAGTTCCAAATTTTGCGTCTTTACTATCCATTAAAAGTTGATTTTAAATTTAATTCGTCTAATTGTTCGTCAGATATTTTTGATGGTGAGTCTATCATAAGGTCTCTACCTGCGTTATTTTTTGGGAACGCAATGTAATCTCTAATTGAGTCATGACCCCCAAACATAGCACAAAGTCTATCAAAACCAAAAGCTATGCCTCCATGTGGAGGGGCTCCATATTCAAAAGCATTCATTAAAAAGCCAAATTGGACTTGTGCTTCCTCATCAGTAAACCCTAAAACCTTGAACATTGTTTTTTGTAGCTCTTTATCATGAATTCTAATTGAGCCTCCACCAAGTTCTACTCCATTTATTACCATGTCATAGGCATTTGCTCTAACCTCACCGGGTTTTTCGGAAAGCCTTGAAAAATCTTCAGGTTTTGGAGAAGTAAAGGGATGGTGCATAGCATGGTATCGGTTTGATTCTTCATCCCACTCCAATAAAGGAAAATCTACCACCCATAGCGGAGCATAAATATTACGATCTCTCAGATTTAACCTATTGCCCATTTCCAACCTCAACTCGTTAAGTTGTTTTTGAGTTTTGGTTTTATCTCCGGCTAGAATCAGTAGCAAATCTCCGGGTTTTGCATTGGCTTTGTTTGCCCAAGCTTGCAACTGCTCCGCATCAAAAAACTTATCTACAGACGACTTGAAAGTACCATCTGCGTTATATTTTACGTAAACCAACCCTTTGGCTCCAATTTGAGGTCGTTTTACAAAGTCAGTTAACTTGTCTAAATCTTTTCTTGAATATTCGGCACAACCTTCTGCGTTAATTCCAATAATTACTTCTACAGCATCAAACACCTGAAAGCCTCTACCTTGAGCTAACTCTGTAAGGTCGCAAAACTCCATTCCAAATCGTATATCAGGCTTGTCTGACCCGTATCTTTCCATTGCTTCGCTGTAAGGCATTCTTTTAAATTCAGGTAACTCAATACCTTTTACTTTTTTAAATAAATACCTTACCAACCCTTCAAAAGTTTGAAGCACATCTTCTTGCTCAACAAAACTCATTTCGCAATCTATTTGGGTAAACTCGGGTTGACGATCTGCTCTTAGGTCTTCATCTCTAAAGCACCTAACAATCTGAAAATATTTATCATATCCACTTACCATTAG
The DNA here is from genome assembly GCA_018623405.1 of Crocinitomicaceae bacterium. Lineage (GTDB taxonomy): Bacteria > Bacteroidota > Bacteroidia > Flavobacteriales_G > Salibacteraceae > JAAZVO01. Next base: position 2,675 of record JAAZVO010000182.1, on the reverse strand, counting down.
CAATTGCTTAAAAGTTTGTGGTGATTGAGGCAAAGCATAAAATTGACCTTCATTCATTCTTGAAGGCACCACAAAGTCTCTCGCGCCTTCGGGTGTAGATTTTATTAAAAAGGGAGTTTCTATTTCAAAAAACCCTTGTTGGTCTAGGTATTTTCTTGTTTCAACAGATAATTTATGCCTTAGCGCAATATTGTTTTGAAGTGGCTGCCTTCTATGGTCTAGGTACCTATACTTCATTCTTAATTCATCTCCACCGTCAGTATCGGACTCAATGGTAAAAGGAGGAGTTTTGGCAGCGTTCAGCACATTTAATTCTGTCACTTCAATCTCAATTTCTCCGGTTGGATTTTTAGGGTTCTTACTTTCCCTTACAATTACTACTCCTTTGGCTTGAATTACAAACTCTCTTCCTAGCTTTCTTGCTTTTTGGCAAAGCTCGGCAGCTGTTTCCATGTTAAAAGCAAGCTGTGTAATTCCATACCTATCTCTAAGGTCAATAAAGGTTAAACCTCCAAGGTCTCTACCTTTTTGAACCCATCCTGCTAAAGCAACCTGCTCACCAATATTTTTAATATTTAATTCTCCACAATTGTGCGTGCGATACATAACTAAAATTTGAGGCTGCGAAATTAACAGAAACCAAAGAGGAAGTTACTTTTGTTTCATGAGTTTATCTATACATACTGATGAGCATTTTATGAAACAAGCCCTCGTGGAGGCAGAAAAGGCTTATACTTTAGATGAAGTTCCCGTGGGGGCCGTTGTGGCCTACAAAGGAAGAATTATTGCTAGGGCACATAATTACACAGAGCACCTAAATGATGTAACTGCGCATGCAGAAATGCAGGCTATTACTGCGGCCGCAAATACCATAGGTGGAAAATACCTTACCAACTGCGACCTTTATGTTACCCTTGAGCCATGTGTTATGTGCGCCGGAGCAATATTTTGGGCGCGGCCAAAAAGACTAATTTTTGGAGCCTACGACGCAAAAAGAGGTTTTACTTTAAAAGGAGATGATTTGATACACCCAAAAACCACTGTAAAGTCGGGTGTTTTGTTAGATGACTGCGGTAAGATTTTGACCAAATTCTTTGAACAGAAAAGAACTAAAATATAATCTCGTTGTTATTTAGAATGATTTTAAATTTGTAAAAAATTTTTAGATATGTATCCACCCGATTTAGTAGCTCCAATGAAAAAAGAATTAACCGATGTAGGATTTGAGGAGCTTACCACGCCAGATAAAGTTGACGAAGCAATAAATAGAGAAGGAACCACCTTGGTTATGGTAAATTCAGTTTGTGGCTGCGCAGCAGGAAGTGCAAGGCCCGGAGTTAGAATTGCAATGCAACATAGCAAAAAGCCAAACAATGCAACAACGGTTTTTGCTGGTGTTGACGCTGAGGCTACAGCTCAAGCAAGAAAACACTTTTTACCTTATCCTCCATCATCACCATCTATTGCGCTTTTTAAAGATGGAAAGCTGGTTCATTTCGTTGAAAGACATCATATTGAGGGCAGATCAGCAGATATGATTGCTGAAAACCTAATGGCTGCTTTTGATGAGTATTGTTAAATGCTTTTAAATTATAATTGAAAGTCTAACAAAAGTAGACTTTCAATTATGAAATCTTTTTTACACTACTCCCTTTTCGGTATTTTCATGATTTTGGCGATTATTTGCTTTTTCGCCGATCATGATTGGATTTCCTACCCGAGTTTTCAGGTAATCGGACTTTTAAGTCCATACATTTTTGTGCTCGCTTTACTTATTGGGATTTTTTACGGCATAAGAACCCGCTACGACTTAATGATCTGGTTTTTTATTTGTGTAGGTCTTACTTGGGAGTCGATAATTGGTTTAGTTGGTGTTGATTTTCAAGAAGGTTTTGCTCCCAACCCTGAATATAAGCTTAAGGTTATGAGTTTAAATGCCGCCCAACTAGAATATACCAAAGATGATATTCAAAAGTTTGCGGATGCTGTAGCCCTATACAAAGCAGACATAATCTGTTTGCAAGAAATTGGAATTGAAAAAAATTGGACCAATAAAGACAGCGTTGGTTTTGCAATGGCCAAGGCATTTAACATGCCCTATTTTTCTTTCTCACGGCATCCTAATAACATTTATGGTTTAGCGATTTTCTCAAAAATCCCTATCAACTCATCTGAAGAAATATTTCTACCTATTGGTAATATGAATGGTGCAATTAGGTATCACTTAACCACAAAATCAAACAAAAATCTCACTATTTATAACATTCACTTACAGTCTTTTAACTTAGCTGAGCAAGAAGACAAAAGCTTTGGGCATTTAACAAGAATAATTGGCGAACAACAAGAAGAAGTTCAGCTAATTAGAAAAAATCTTGAAAATAAGCATGCTATGTTAATATTAGGCGACATGAACAGTCCGCCATACCTCCACACTTACAAACAACTTAGCGAAGGGTTTCAAGATGGTTTTGATAAAGTGCATTTTGAATATGGAGCAACCTTACACACTTGGATGCTTCCCTACAAGATTGATGTGCAACTTTATAACGATTATATTAAATGTGTATTGTATGAAAACCTAGCATTTGAATATTCAGACCACAATATTCAATTAGGTGTTTACGAGATTTATTGATTTTTCTTATTCAAAAATCTTGGCACTTTGAAATAATCGG
>JAAZVO010000016.1 GCA_018623405.1 Crocinitomicaceae bacterium | reverse complement strand
CCTCTGTACTTGAACCTTGGAATAAAGATTTATATAAAATCAAATTCTCAGACCCTTTTCTACCTGAAGGATTAGTTAAGTTTGATATTAAAAACGGGAAAGTAAATGGGTTTACCATTGATTTACCAAACCCCGATTTTCATTTTTACAAATTAGACTTCCAAAAGCAGTAGGCAAAAGATTTTTTACTGTTTTTATGATTCTTAAATTATTGAGGAATCACCGTCAGGAGAATAATAGAAAAAAGCAAGGCCAATGAGCTGTATTATCAATTAAAAGGGCTTCAAAAAGAAGACCCCGAAGGTTTAAAAAACATATACAATCTACTTTCTGCTTTAGTTAAAGAAAAAGCACTTCAACCAAATTCTTAAAAGCCCTATAGACCTTATTGTATTTTCGTTAGATAACGAATACAATTACCAAGTTTTCAATAAAAATCACCAAAAAACCATGAAGGCTGTTTGGGGAGCCGACATTCAGCGTGGTAAATCAAAGCTATCATATATTGGTAGTGAAAAGGATAAAAACAAAGCAAAAGCCAATTTTGATAGAGCAACAGCCGGCGAAGAATTTACCCTCATTGAGCATTATGGAGACTCAAATCTACCAAGGGTATTTTACGAAATTTTCTGTAGCCCTTTTTACCATGAAAAGGAAATATTAAAGGAGTAACAGTTTTTGTTAGTGGAATTACTAATCGCAGCAAATCTGAACCTCAAATCAAATAAAGTGAACAACTATTAGCATCAATAAATAGAAATATCCAAGAAGGAATTTACCGAAGTACGCCAAATAAAGGAATTGTTTATGTAAATAATGCCCTAGTAAACATGTTTGGATATAACTCTAAAGAAGAGTCAATTATAATATGTGGTAAAGGGCTTTATGCAAATGAAGCTGATCGCGATATGCTTGGAGATTTGTTGTTAAAAGATAAAAGTTACTCTAACGTAGAAAAACTTTTCAATAGAAAAGATGGAACCTATTTTTGGGGTTTAATGAGTGGTCATTTGGTTTATGATGATTACACAAAAGAGGTGTATTTTGATGGCGCCATAAGAGATATTACCGATCAGAAAAAAGTGGAAAGAGCTCCTGTAGTTGAATCTAATGACTGAAAATATGAGTCAAAAAGTACTTATTGTAGAAGATGACCCCATAAATATGCTTATTGCTGAAAAGCTTTTTAGCAAGCATTTTAATATCTCAAAGGCCACAAACGGATATGAAGCGCTCGACCTTGTTGCAAATTCAGATTTTGATGTTATCTTGATGGATATCAACCTAGGTGATGAAACCTTGGATGGTATAGATGTGATGAAAAAGATTAGGACTGAACTGCAAAAACCTGCAATGAAAATATATGCTGTTACCTCTTACGCTATGCCCGAAGACAGAGAGCGATTTTTAAAAGAAGGGTTTGATGAGTATTTTCCGAAACCTATAAATAAACAGGCCATTTTAGAGCGCATAAATCAAGAGTTTAAAGCCAATTAACCCTTTATTAGCTTAATGGTTTTATATCCTAGCTCTGTTTTAATGTTTATTGTATATATACCCGCAGGAATAAAAGAAATATCAAAAGTATTTAGGCTAAAGCCACTATATTGAATTATGTGTACCGGCTGACCTAAATTATTTAGAATTTGCAACTCTTCCCAATTAAGGTTTATTGGAATATCAACTGCAACTAAGTTGTTTGCGGGATTGGGGTAAACCCTAATTCCGGCAGTTTCAGTATCAAAACCAAATAGTACTTTTTCAGATAATATTACTGTTTCGCAAGTGTTAGAAACGCCAACTGAGTGATACCCCTGTTGCTGCGGTACAAAGGCTTTTCCCGTTGCTCCACTTATTGGGTTTCCTTCAAAATACCATTGCAAGTTTTTTTCTTGAGTAACGGCAAGAAGTGTATCTCCTGCAATTGAAATGGTAGGGCTTATGGGGTTGCTTTGTATATAAACTGAATAGGGAACATTGTTGGAGGTTCCACAATAATTTGTTGCAGAAATAAAAATAGTATCCGTGAAAACTGAACCCCAAGTAATGGCTGCAACATTATTTAAAATGCTAAAATCGGCCTTGTTTGAAATACTCCAATTGTATGTGGTAAGTGTATTTAAAGGAATTTCATAAGTATTGGTAGTGTTTGTACAAACAGTGTCATCTCCTATTATATTTCCTGAAATGAAAGGAGGTTCATTTACCGATATACTGTAAGAAACAGGTGCGCTTTTTCCACATTTATTTTCTTCAAATGCGCTGATAATTTTTTCTCCTGCAATGCTCCAAATTGCTAACACTGAATCTTCCATAAAGTTAAAGGTTCCATCTTCTACAAACCACTCTAGGTTACTGCCAATGCTTGGTGTGGCAAAGGCTTTAAACTCCTCACCAACACATGCTTTGGTATTTGCAAGAGAAAACAATGGTGGTTTTGGAAAACCATCAACATGAATAGTTTTTGAAATTCCTAGACTTTGGCCACAGGCGTTTTCTGCAATTAAAATAAGCTCATGATTTCCCGGAGTGGTCCAAACAATTCTAACAGAATCATTAAAGGTAGAAATGCTTCCGCCGCTAGGTAACAACCATTGATAGCTTGCTATTTGAGTGTCAACTGCTAATTGAAAATCATTTCCAATACAAACCGAATCTGCACCAAAAATGCTTGAAGGCGTATTTGGAAGGTCTTGTACAACTATGTTGTATTGAGTAGAGTCGCCAATGCCACAAAAATTGGTTGAAATAATTTTTAAGTTGTAAAAGCCTACACTGTCCCAATTAATTTGAGCCGAATTCCCAATAGTAGAAATAGAACCGCCTGCATTAGTTTTCCATAAATAGCTTGCCTTTATGTTCGATGAAGCTGTGTAAGCATTATTTCCCGCACAAACAATAGTATCTCCATTAATCAATTTAGGCGCATCAGGTCTTTCTAACACTTCAATTAAAGCACTTCTTTTATTTCCAATTCCACAAGTATTAATTGGTGTTGCTTCTAATAAAAATGTTCCTGAATTACTCCAATTTACTTCAGCTCCGTTTAAGTTTCCGGTAATAATTCCGCCACCTAATAAATTCCAAAAAAGCGAGTCTGCTTCAGGCGCAACCGTAAAAAATGAATCAACATTTGCCTGGCAAGTTTTTAATGCTCCAGAAAACGAACTTGGCTGTGATGGCACATCTTTTATTTGAATGTTGAGTGTATCTCTTTCTCCTGTGCCACATTTATTCCAAGTAGCTACGGATAATTCGTAAATTCCTTTTGCTGTTGGAGAAACCACTACACTATCATTATTAGGAATTAGAAACCCTCCACCGTTAATGCTCCAATTCAACAAATCTCCGTTGTGATTAACACTAAAAGGTGCTGCATTTCCAAAACATAAAATGGAGACTCCGTTAATACTACTGTTTAAATCAGGTTTATCAATTGCTTTTACATTTAGGATAGTAGTATCACTAAACCCGCAGGTATTTTGTGAATACACCTGAAGGTTAAATGTATCCTGTGGCTGAATATTAAATGCAATACTGTTAGTGGTATCTAAAAAAGTAAGCGTATCAAAACTCCAATAATAAGAGGTGTTTGGCGATGAAAAGGTTTCAAAAACTTCAACACCAACACAAGGTAAAGTATCGCCCAAGGTTAGCTGTGGAGTAGGAGGAACATCAAAAACTTGTACTGTTTTAGAAAACAATGGTCCTACACCGCATTTGTTTTGAAGGCGCAAACCAATGTTAAATACACCTTGTGCCAGCCATTGCACTTGAGCCCCATTTTGGTTTGGATTTAATATTCCGCCTCCGGGCAAACTCCACAAGTAAGTTTGGGCAGTATCAAAATTTGCTGAATATGCAGATAAATTCAGGCATGAACTAGAATCTCCAATGATAGATTCGGGAGTTTTTACATCAATCACATTTATGGATGTAACTAGTGTATCGCCCAAACCACAAACATTTTTGGGAACAAGCATAAGGTTGTAAAAACCTGTATCTGGAATTGAATAAGCATATGAAAACCCTGTAGTATCCAGTCCAAAGTTTTTGTTTGAAGACCAGTGGATCGAGTCTGCATTATTAGCTGTTGCAGAAAAATTTGCAACCCCTTTACATAAAATTGTATTGCTTGTATAGGTTGGTAAATCCGGAACATTATTTACCGAAATATTAAAAGTTGACGGATTACCTGAACCACATATACTTTGGGGTATTATCACAAGGTTTTGGATTCCTTGCTGAGTCCAGTTAATTGATGCTGTTTGATTGTTAGCTGTTATTTGACCACCCGATCCTAAAATCCATTGGTAAGTTTGATTGGGCTTTCCATTAAGGCTATAACTTTCAACTCCCTTACAAGGGTTTAAATCTCCAATAAGTTGGGCAGGAGCACTAGGTTGACCAAGAACTTCAATGGTTTTGCTAATTGTTGCCGAAGTTCCGCAAAAATTACTTGCATTTACTTGAAGTATGAAAACTCCTGTATCAATCCAATTTACAGTAGCATTATTATTTGAAGTAGAAATAATTCCACTTGAAGATTGCCAACTATAACTCCATCCTGAATCTGCTGTTGTGGTGTAATTGATGGATGCATTTTTACAAATCAGAGAATCACCTAAAATAGTATTTAGCACAGGAGTTTGATCTACTGTAATAGGAATGGTGGCCACCTTTTTACTTCCACATTGGTTAGTTCCCATAATTTCCAAGGTATCTAATTGGGCATTATTCCATGTTACAAACGCACTTGAACCTAATGAAATAATGTTGCCTCCATTTGTAGTTTGCCAACTGTAGCTTATGGAAGGTTGAGGGTTAAATGAATAAGAATTTGTGCCTGAACAAACTAATGAATTTCCGGTAAACGAAGTAATGGTATCGGGAACACCAATAACTTCAATAACCTTAGATGTTTTACAACCATTGCCCGTTGAAACTTTTAAGTTGAAAAACCCTTGTTTTTGCCAAATTACAGTAGCAGTATTTGAGCTATCAGATAGTACTCCACCCGAATCTAATTCCCAATTATAAGTTTGCCCGTTTTGGAAAATTATATTATAATTAGTTGGTCCTGCACAAGCCGGAGAATTTCCATTTATTACTGCAAGGGCATTGGAAAGAGTATCTACAACTACCACTTTACTTTTTGAAGCAGAAGTACCACATGAGTTTGTTGCCGCAACAGATAGAATGTAGTTTCCCGGAGAAACCCAATTTACAGTTGCTACATTGTTGATAGTATTTAAAGCTCCACCTCCTGATAAATTCCAAATAGCTGAGCCTTCGGTAAGATTTGCAAGATATTGTTGACTACCCAAGCAAACAGAATCTTCGCCAATAACGTTATCAGGTGTTTTGGGAATAGCATTTACCGAAACATTCTGAACTAAACTTTGGCCAACACCGCATTGGTTTGAGGGAGTAATTGATATGTTGAAATTTCCTTTTTTGTTCCAAAGAACAGATGCGGAGTTTCCAAGTGGAATAATTGCTCCTCCAGAGTCTATACTCCAAGAATAGGCTGTATTCAATTGAGGGTTGATGGCATAATTTTCTACCCCAACGCAAGGAGTTAAATCTCCCGAAAACCCAAATGGTTGATTTGGTACATCATTAACAACTACGGTTAACAAACCTGACGGACCATTACCACATTGGTTTTGAGCGTAGGCCGAAATAGAATAGTTGCCGCTACTGGGAAAGTTTATAAATGCAGAATCATTATTTGCCGAAACAGTTGCCCCGGAAGAGTTCCAAACATAAGATTCGCCAACAGTTTTGTTTTGCAGGGTAAAAACCGAGGTGCCGGCACAAACAGTACTGCTACCTTGGATGATAGGTGCCTGAGTAGGCGTAGATGCCACATCTACATAAAAGGGTTGTGAAAATGCTGTACCGCAAGCATTGGTTGCCGCTACAACCAAAGTATCTTTTTGAGGAGTGCTCCAAGTGTAAAGTGCATTAATACCAAGGTTGATTTTTATGGCGCTTCCAGCATTTTGCCAATTGTAAAGGGCGGGCTCGGGATTAGAAATAAGAAATTGGTGAGAGCCAAGGCAAATGGAGGAATCACCTGAAATTATTGGAATTTCAGGATTGGCTTTTACATTAATTTCTAAATTTTGCTCAGACCCCACGCCACAAGAATTTGATGGTGTTACCGAGAGGTTGAATTGACCTGCTTTATTCCAAACTATTAAAATAGTGTCCCCAGTGGTATTGAGTAATGTTCCACCAGAGTCTAACTTCCACGTGTGCGATACACCTTGTTCAAACTCAACATAATACTTTGATGTGTCAAAACAAACAGAGGTGTCCCCAAATATTTTCAAGGGTTTACTTGGCCTGCAACCTAATTTTGCTACATACCCATCCCTAAACCCAACACCGTTGTATAATTGACCGCCAATGGTCATTTGACTCAAAAAGTCACCCACAATTATCGATTCTTTCTCACCTAAAACGGTTATAGCATTTCCATTGACACCAACCCCGTTGCCTCCGGTATTCACCCAAACTAAATTGCCTTGAAAGTCGAGTTTGGCAACATAAAATGATTGGCCAAATCCTGTTACAATAGTGGTATCAATTGTAGCCGAAGTGTTGAAAAAGCCACTAATGTATATTCCTGTAGAGTCTGATTTTATATCTTGTAGTTTATCATTACCGCCACCACCCATTTGTTTTATCCAATTTACCTGCCCATTTTCATTTAAGCTGACTACTAAAAAATCGGTTCCTCCACTAGAGGCATATGTTGTGTTATTAATCCCAAAAGAAGATCCTTGAAATTCAAGGCCAAGAATTTGGTCATTATTAGGGGTAATACCCAATTCATAATTATTCGTGAAACCTACTGAAATACTTGTGTTTTGAAATATGAAGTTTCTATTCCAAGTAGTTGTTAAATAATAACTTAAGACAGGTAAAGAAGTAAATTGAGAGAAAGGAAGAATTATTCTATTTGATGTATCAACCTTGACTAATTGCCTTGATGAACCGCCTGGTGGTAAAAACCCATCAATATAGTTTCCTGCCGTATCATACCTTATTACTACAGCTCTTTGGAATATAAAGGTACCTGAGTATGGAACCAGGGTATCTCCTTCAAAAATTGCATTTCTATAAACAAAAGCTCCGATATAAATTTCATTAAAATCATTGATTGAAATTGAATTTGAGAAATCACTTGCAAATGGAAAACTGCTAACATCAGAACCACCAGTTTTTACCCATTTTAGATTTCCAGAAGTGTCAATTTTAGAAACAAAAATATCTGTACCTCCATTGGAGACTATGGTAGTATCAAAAAAATTGGCTTGAAATGAAAAGTATCCTGTGCTGTATATATGCCCATCTCGGTATTCAATATCGCCCCATCTATCGTCAAAATTTCCTCCCCCAGTTTTTACCCAAACAAAGTCTCCATCTTTATTAAGTTTTGCAAGAAATAAATCAAATCCACCAAGCGAATTCTTTGAAATAGTATCGAAGGTTGCGGTAGCCTCGAACAAACCGCATACATAGGTATTACCGTTTTCATCGCTTACTACATCAGTACATTCAACATTTCCAAGTTGAGATTTAATTAGTTTAACCCATTCGTAAGTATCCTGGCTTTTTACCAAAATGGGAAGGACAAAGAAAAGTATGGATAGAAGCTTTTTCATGGATTAGGCAACTGTCAAACAATAAATTAGACAATTGGTTTAACCATTTTGTTGCCTAATGCCTCTTTAAAAGTTTTTAAAACCCTTTCTCTAGCAAACTTATGTTCAACAATTGCCGATTGTTGATACTTTAAAGACTCAAATTCAGGCACCCACTTTTTTATGTATTTAAGTTGAGGGTCAAATTTTTTGGTTTGAAGTTCGGGATTAAAAACCCTAAAATATGGCGCAGCATCGCAACCTGAGCTTGCTGCCCATTGCCAGCCTCCATTGTTTGACGAAAGCTCAAAATCGAGTAGTTTTCTTGCGAAATAAGCTTTCCCCCAACGCCAATCTATCAATAGGTGTTTGGTTAAAAAACTAGCTACAATCATTCTTACTCGGTTGTGCATAAAACCTGTTGCATTTAGCTCTCTCATTCCGGCATCAACTATAGGGTAGCCGGTTTTACCTTCCCGCCATTTATTGAAACTTTTTACATCATCTCTCCAAGGAATATTATCGTATTGTGGTTTAAAGGCATTGTTTACCACATGAGGAAAGTGCCATAAAATCATGAAGTAAAAGTCTCTCCAAATAAGCTCATTGAGCCATTTTTCGTTGAGTTTTACTCCTGCTTTTGCTAAAGCTCTAATGCTTACCGTACCAAATCTTAAATGAACGCTTAACCTAGAAGTTCCATTCATTGAAGGAATATCTCTCTGTAAATGGTATTTTTTGATGATGTCTTCTTGAAGCTCATTATTAGGAATTGGCTTTTCACTTCTTTCAAAGCCCATTTCTGCTAAAGAAGGAACCGGGCTCGTTTCATCAGTTTGTAACAAATTCCCAAAATATTTCTCGGTGGGGTATGGTTTTAAATGATAATCAGTTAGAACAGATTTCCATTTTCGCATGTATGGAGAAAACACGGTGTAAGGTTTACCATCATCTTTTAAGACTTCACCCTTTTCTAAAATACATTGGTCTTTAAATGAATAAAATAAAATGCCTTTTGCATTTAATAGTTCCCTTATTTCATAATCTCTTTCCTTGGCGTAAGGCTCATAATCGTGATTGGTGTAAACACTACCAATTTGATATTCATTGGCTAAGCTTTTGAAAACCTCCAAAGGCTCGCCATAAAAAACCTTTAATGTGCTACCATTTTGCTTGTAGGTTTCTTGTAAATTGGTAATGGTATTGTGTAGAAAGGTAACCCTTTGGTCATCTTTATCATCAAGTTTATCGAGAATATTTTTATCGAAAATAAAAATGGGGAGTACGATTTTTTGATTCTTTAAGGCGCGGTACAACCCTGTATTGTCATTTGTTCTTAAATCTCTGCGATGCCAAAAAATAGAAACTTCTTGGGCCATTATTGTAAGTTTTCAGGTAAAGGGTGTGGTATTTCTTCAGGGGTGGCATAAGCTAACCTCCCTAATTTAATTGTTTGATGATAGCTATCTAATCCCGATACGGCAATGCTTCCGGCTTTTTCAAGGTCTAAAAAGCCATCTTCTTTTTGAATAGCCTCAGGAATTTTTACCTCAATTATTTCACCGATAAGGAGAATGGTGTCATTAATTTCTATGGGAATTTCTTGTTTTAGCTTTAAACCAATTTTGATATTTGATTCCTTTACGTAAGGTGCAGGGTGAATTTCTCCAAAGCTTTCATGCAAGCCAACTTCTGTAAACTCAGAAATGCCTTCTTTAAATTTTGCTGAGGTTTGATGAGCTTTATCAAACCACTCGGGTAAAATATGGTTTACTGTGTAGAAACCTGTTTCTCTTATGTTTATGAGTGTATGACGAGGTACAACTGCAGGTCTTACAATCATTCCTATTAGTGCAGGGTTGGCCCCTAAATGGAAAATTTGACTAAAAATAGCGAGGTTAGTAGTTCCTGTTTTTGAAATGGTACCAACAAGATTTGCAGATTTGAACCCTATTATGGAGTTGATAAACTGAGTTCTATACCGTTTTGGAAGCGCTAATATGTCTTCTTTTAGGTACTGTCGTTCCATTACACTTGTTTAATTTCTCCCATGCCTCCATCTACTCCAATTACTTGGCCGGTCATCCAAGATGATTCATTTGAAAGTAAAAAGAAAATTGCATTTGCAATATCTTCAGGGTTTCCTACTCTTTTGAGTGGATGTCTATTTGCGCTTGCTTCTTTTCTTTCATCAGTAGAAAGTAATCTTTCTGCAAGGGGAGTATCAGTTAAAGAGGGTGCTACCACGTTGGCTCTAATTTTTGGTGCATATTCTGCGGCAATTGATTTTGCCAAACCTTCTAAAGCGCTTTTTGCCATTGCAATACTGCTATGAAAAGGCATGCCAAGCTTCGCTGCCACGGTTGATACAAACACAATACTTGCAGGAGAAGCTTTTTTTAATTGATTAATGAGCTTTTGTGAAATGGTAACTGCTCCCTTTACATTAACTTGATAATCTAACTCAAACTCTTCGGGCTTAAACCTATGAAAGGGCTTTAAATTAATAGTGCCGGGTAGGTAAACAAATCCATCAATTATTTCAGGGATATGTTCTGTAGAAGGGTCACCTTCAGTAACATCCCAAAAAGAGAAGTTAACTTGTGGATGAAAATCTTCCTGTTTTCTGCCAAACGCAAAAACATTAGCACCTGTGTTTACTAGCTTTTCGAGCAATACTCTCCCTATGCCGGAGTTACCTCCAACAACAACAATGTTTTTACCTTGCATATTAGTCTAGGTATTTTAAGAATTCGTTTTTGGTAGATTCTTCTTGAAATTTACCCGAATAGTGAGCGGTAACGGTAGCGCTGTTAACGTCTTTTATGCCTCTTGAAGAAACACAAAGGTGTTCTGCATCAATAAGTACTGCTACATCTTCAGTCTTTAGAATTGACTTTAATTCTTCTGCAATTTGCTCGGTTAAACGCTCTTGCACCTGTGGCCTTTGAGCATAGTACTGCACTATTCTATTGATTTTAGATAAACCAATTACATTTCCATTCGAAATGTATGCTACATGTGCCTTACCTACTATGGGCACAAAGTGGTGCTCGCAATTAGAGTAAAGGGTAATGTTCTTTTCAACCAACATTTGGTTGTAGCGATATTTATTCTCGAAAAGAGAAACCTTTGGCTTGTTTTGAGGATTTAACCCACTGAAAATTTCTTTCACATACATTTTAGCCACCCTTATAGATGTGCCTCTTAGGCTATCATCTGTGAGGTCTAAACCTAAAATATTCATGATTTCTTTAAAGTGTTTTTCAATTAATTCCACTTTTAGGTCGTCATCAATTTCAAAGGCATCTGCCCTCAATGGGGTTTCTTTAGTAGTACTTATATGCTCGTCACCAATGGTGTCAATTAGCTCTTCCGTATCAGCCACCGTACTCAACAAAGTTCCGTTCTGTTTCATAAAGCTTAATATTTAATTCGTATTTATAGTCTAGTTTAGACCGTAGGATATTGTAAATAACCACAGCAATGTTTTCTGCAGTGGGGTTTAAGTTCTTAAATTCTTCGGTGTCTAGATTAAGGTTTTTATGGTCAAAACGGTTTTCGATTTCGGTTTTTATGATTTGGCTAAGTATTCCTAAATCGATTACATAGCCTGTTTCTTGGTCAATTTCTCCGGTTACCTCAACAATTAATTTGTAGTTGTGACCGTGGTAGTTTGGGTTATTACATTTTCCAAAAACTGCTTTATTTTTTTCATCACCCCAATTAGAGTTATGCAACCTATGGGCAGCATTAAAGTGAGCGTGTCTGGCAACTTTTACTTTCAAAATATTCTTAAACTGCAATTTTGGATTTCAATGTTGAGTTTAAAAGCTTATCAAAAGCTATTTTAAACCACACTGTATATTTATCTGGGTGGGCAGAAATATCTTGGATTAAATAATCGATATCTACGTATTTCCATTCACAAACCTCTTTTGGGTTGGGGGAGGGCATTCCATCAAATTCGCCTGTAATTACATGATCTAATTCATGCTCAGTTAAGCTATTATCAAAAGCTGTTTTGTAAATGAAGGTAAATTGTTCTGTTAAATCACAATCGAAACCCATTTCTTCTTTTAACCTTCTGTGAGCTGCATCAAGAGTGGTTTCTCCCGGTCTCTGATGGCTACAACAAGTGTTGGTCCATAAACCGGCACTGTGATATTTTGAAAAAGCCCTTCTATGAATTAGCATTTGGAAATTGCTGTTGAAAACAAAAACAGAGAAGGCGCGGTGCAATGTACCTGTTTCATGAGCTTCCATTTTTTCCATGGTTCCCAATTCATTATCTTCTCTATCTACAACAACAACAAACTCTTTCATTACAATAAATTAAAGCTATGACGTATGTAAGACTTAAATAACAAGGTTAACTTTTTATTGTTTGGAATTCTAACTCTTTGATTTAAAATGGTAGTATGAGGCGTTGCCTTTATTTTCGAGAATAATTGGTAGTAATATACGTATGCCACATAAACACCAAATCTTGCAGCTTTAGGCAGCATTTTAATGCCTTCATAGCCTTTGTGAAAATCAATATCAATATCTGCTTCAATTTCTCTTTTTACATTTTCATCGAACTCAGAAAGATCAACTCCCGGAAAATACGTTCTACCTAAAGCTTCATAATCAGCATTTAAATCTCGTAAGAAATTAATTTTTTGAAATGCTGAGCCAAGCGCCATGGCATAAGGCTTAAGCCTTTTGTATTCTTCTTCATCACCCTCAAGAAAAACTTTTAAGCACATTAAGCCAACCACTTCTGCACTTCCAAGTATATATTTTTCATAGCCAGCTTGGTCGTACTCATTTTTGTCGAGGTCCATTTCCATACTATCAAGAAATGTATCAATTAGCTCAAGAGGAATATTGTACTTATTTACTGTTTGCTGAAAGCTGTGTAAAATAGGGTTAAGGCTTATTCCTTGTTGAATTGCCGTGTAGGTTTGAGCTCTAAAATCATCTAATAGATTTTTCTTGTCAAAATCATGGAAGGTATCCACAATTTCATCTGCAAACCTCACAAAACCGTAGATAGCATAAATTGGATCATGAAACCTGTTAGACAAGAATTTTATTCCTAACGAAAACGAAGTTGAATAGGCCTTGGTAACCATTTTTGAGGTTTTGCCAGATACCTTGTCGAATAATTGCATCATACTAAGCCAGTTTTAGGTCTTTTTGGATTTCTTTGGCCACAACTTGTCCCGAAATCAAAGAAGGCGGAACTCCTGGTCCTGGCACAGTTAATTGTCCTGTGAAATACAAATTCTTCACTTTTTTACTTTTTAAACTTGGTTTTAGTATGGCGGTTTGTTTTAAAGTATTAGCTAAGCCGTATGCATTTCCTTTAAAAGCATTGTAATCGCTAATAAAATCTTTGTGGGCGTAGCTTCTTTTGTAAATAACAGCGTCTTTTATTTTTTGTTTGGTATGTTCCTCTAATCTGTCCATAACCATATCGAAATATTTTTCTCTAATATCCTCTGTGTCTTTAAGGTTAGGGGCTACAGGAACTAAAATAAAAATATTTTCTTTTCCTTCGGGAGCAACAGTTTTATCTGTTTTTGATGGACAAGAAACATAAAACAAAGGGTTTGTTGGCCATTGTGGGTCATCATAAATTTCTTCAGCATGTTTGGTAAAAGGCTGATCGAAAAATAAGTTGTGGTGCTCTAAACCCTCTAATTTTTTATCGATACCCAGGTAAAATATTAATGATGAGGGAGCCATTACCCTATTATCCCAATATTGCTTGGTGTAGTTTCTGTCTTTTTGGTCTAAAAGGTGCTGTTCTACATGGTGGTAATCTGCACCACCAACAATAATATCAGCATCAAACTCTCCATTTTCAAGAATTAGCTGAGTAGCTTTTCCATTTTTGGTTTTTATTTTTTGAACACCATTGCCTAGCTCAAATTTTACCCCTAATTCTTTAGCCAATGAAACCATTCCTTCAATGATTTTAAACATACCGCCTTGTGGGTACCAAGTACCTAATTTAATATCGGCGTAGTTCATTAAGCTATAAAGTGCAGGTGTTTTGCTTGGCTTTGCGCCTAAAAACAATACAGGAAACTCTAAAAGTTCAATTATTTTAGGATGTTTAAAGTGCTTTTTTACGTATGAGGTGATGGAAGAAAAAACATCCATTTTCAATAAACCATTAAGCAGCCTTGCATCCATAAATTCAGTTAAAGATCTGCTTGGTTTATATACAAGGTCGTTAATACCTACTTCGTATTTGTAGGCCGACTCTTTCATGAATTTTTCCAATTCGGCGCCTGCTCCGGGCTCTAAATTATCAAATTGTTTTTTTAGTGTTTCAAAATTTGCCGGAACATCCCAGTAATCATCTTTACCAAAGTAAACTCTGTATGAAGGGTCTAGTCTATCTAAAGTGTAGTAATCAGAAACTTTTTTTCCGAATAATCCAAAGTATTTTTCAAATACATCAGGCATCCAATACCAAGAGGGGCCCATGTCAAACACAAACCCCTTTTCACTAAACTGCCTGGCTCTACCACCAGGCAATTTATTTTTTTCTATTATAGTTACATCATATCCCTGTTGCGCTAGGCGGCTAGCTGCCGATAACCCGGCAAACCCCGACCCAATAACCGCTATTTTGGCCATAGTTATTTAAAATCTTGTAGTTGATCCATCAGTTTTCTTCGAGCTAAAAAGATACGGCTTTTTACAGTACCAATTGGCAGGTCTAAATAATCAGCAATTTCTTTGTATTTGTAGCCTTTGTTGTGCATTTCAAACGGAATACGGTATTCATCTTCTAAACCTTCAACTTTTCTCCTGATTTCTTTGTAGTTATACATGGTATCGGGTTTAGCATCGTCAGCCGTGTTTTTGGCATTTAAAAAGTAAAGATCGTCAGTTTGATCTATGATGGTGTTAGCTTTCATCGCTCTTCTGTAGTTGTTGATGAAAGTGTTTTTCATGATGGTGTAGCACCATGCCTTTAGATTTGTTTTTTCAACGAATTTCTCTTTGTAGGTAATGGCTTTAACCATTGTTTCTTGGAGAAGATCTTTTGCGTCTTCATCATTTCTGGTAAGCGATAAGGCGAAAAACTCGAGGTTGGTAGTTAGGGAGAGTAATTCTTTGTTAAAGTCTTTTTCAGCCATAATTGATAATATTTTGTTTAATGTTCCTTCAAAAAGTCTAAACAAACATAGGTGTTAATTAAATACAAAACTAAATTTTGTTTAATTAATTAACATAAAGGTTAAACAAAAAGTGTTGTATATACAACAAAAACAAATTTAACTGCCTGATAAACAATTGTTTGTAGTTCGTTTTAGATTTTATCTATAAGGATATAGATTTTGTAAATAGCTGGAAATAAACAGATTAATAGTAGGATGATAGTTGCTCAACGCTGCTTAGCCAAGATACATTCTTTGGCCATTTAATATTACCTAATGTGTAGCTTGAACCGGAAACCAAAATCTTTTTCGACTTGAATTGCTCACCAACTTTGTTAATGTATTCTTGGATTTCTTCCTGTGTTTTTGAGGTTACCATAAAGGTTAATAAATACTCAGGTTCGCAGATTTTATCAACCTCAATAAGATCTTTAAAGGGAACATTTTGCCCCAAATAGAAAATGTGTTTGCCATTGGCCTTTAGCAAATAATGAGAAAGCAAAATGCCCATTTCGTGCAATTCGTTTTCAGGAAGGTAAAGCAAAAACTTTTGAGATGATTTTTGAGGAACAGGCAATCCATCAATTGCGGTAATTACTTTTTGGCGAATTAAATTTGAAATAAAATGCTCTTGAGCGGGGTTTATTTGATCTATTCCCCACATTAGCCCAACTTTTTCTAAAAATGGGTAAATCACTGTAACGATAGTCTTTTCAAAACCTAACCTTAATAAGTTGGTTGAAAATACCTTGTCAAACTTTTCTTCATCTAAATCTATCATTGAAACTATAAGCGCGTTAATTTGAACTTCTAGGGTTTCGTTTAATAGCTCCTCGTTAGCCTTTTGATAGATTTCGGTGATTTTTTCTTTAAGCTCCTCTTTCGGGAGTTTAGAAATTTTGGAGATTTTATGTCCTCTATTTACTAAAATAGAGACATTAAGCAATTTCTTTAATTGACTATCGTCGTATATTCTAATGTTGGTTTCGGTACGTTGGGGCTCAATTAAATTATAACGTTGCTCCCAAATTCGAATTGTATGGGCTTTAATACCAGATAAATTTTCAAGATCTTTAATACTATATTTTCCCATTTATTTGGATTGTTTACCAGAACTTAGGTGAACACATTAGTTTAATAAATTGTTCAATTAAATTTTAAATGATTTCTGAAGCACCGCAAAAAGTAAAGAATGTTCTAAAAAAACTACCCAGAAAACCCGGGGTTTATCAGCATTTAGACGAAACCGGAAAAATTATTTATGTTGGAAAAGCGAAAAACTTAAAAAACAGAGTTTCCTCCTATTTCAATAAAGACAGGTATGAAAACGGAAAAACAAGGTTATTAGTCTCAAAAATTAGAGACATAAAATTTATTGTTGTTGAAACTGAGTTTGATGCGCTTTTGCTAGAAAACTCATTGATAAAAAAGTATCAGCCTCGCTACAACATTCAACTGCGTGATGATAAAACCTACCCTTGGATTGTTATTAAAAATGAGCGTTTCCCAAGGGTATTTCCTACAAGGCAACTGATTAAGGATGGTAGCGAATACTATGGTCCTTATGCCTCGGTAAAAACCATGAAAACGGTTTTGAACTTAATTAGACATTTGTATAAGTTCAGAAATTGCAAATACAATTTATCGGAAGAAAATATTGAAGCACAAAAGTTTAGGGTGTGTTTAGAGTACCATATTGGCAATTGCAAAGCACCATGTGTAGGGAAACAAACTGAAGAGGATTATAACGAAGCTATTGACGCAGTTAGAAAAATCATAAAAGGTGATATTGACGTAGTTATTAGAAAGATGAAGGATGTTTTGGCAACTCAGGTTGCTGAGTTGAGATTTGAATTGGCCGAAGAAACTAAACAAAGAATTGAAGCCCTTGAGAAATATCAGGCGAAAAGTACGGTTGTAAATTCATCCATAAATAATGTGGATGTTTTCTCTGTGATTACTGATGATAGGTTTGGCTACGTGAACTACATGAAGGTAATTAATGGTGCCATCATTCAATCGCACACCATGGAGATGAAAAAGAAGCTAGACGAAACTGATGAAGAGCTATTAGAAACTGCCATAGGAGAGATGCGATCTACCTACAATAGTAACTCGAAAGAAATTTTTACATCGTTGCCATTAGAGCTTGAAATTCCGGAGGTATCTTTTCATCATCCGCAAAGAGGGGATAAGAAAAAATTGATGGACTTGAGCATAAAAAACGCCAAGTATTTTATGTTAGATAGGCACAAGGAGCAAGAAAAGGTAGATCCGGACCGAAGAAAAAACAGGGTATTAACGCAGCTACAAGAAGACTTGCATATGGATGTAATGCCTGAGCATATTGAGTGTTTTGATAACTCCAATATTCAGGGAACCAATCCCGTTGCAGCCTGTGTAGTTTTTAAAGATGCAAAACCTAGCAAAAACGATTACCGAAAATTCAACATCAAAACTGTTGAAGGCCCAAATGATTTTGCTAGTATGGAAGAAGTGGTTTACCGCCGCTACAAAAGGTTATTGGAAGAAGAGGAGCCGCTTCCACAATTGATTATTATTGATGGCGGAAAAGGCCAATTGAGCTCTGCTGTAAAAAGCTTGGTTAAACTGGATTTGTTTGGCAAGATTACTATTGTAGGAATAGCCAAACGATTAGAAGAAATCTTTTTCCCAGGAGATTCTATTCCCTTGTACATCGAAAAAAAATCTGAATCATTAAAGTTGATTCAGCATTTGAGGAATGAGGCACATAGATTTGGGATTACTTTTCATAGACAAAAACGGAGCAAGAGTGCTATCAGTTCAGAACTATTGAACATTGAAGGAATTGGAGAGATAACAGCCACCAAACTGCTAAGGCATTTTAAATCTGTAAAGCGCATTAAAGCAGCAACCATTGATGAGTTAAGCGAGGTGATTAATTCTCATCAAGCACAATTGGTGTTTGGGTATTTCAATAAAAAATGACAATTGATAATTAACAAGAGACAATTGCATTTTTGTTATTGCCTGCCAAGGCTCTTTTTTGTGGATTTCACGAATGCAATTAAGATTTTCAAAATCTCTGCACAATCATTTTGTAGGTTACAAAGTTCTGATCTTTGAATTGTTTTTGTGTCAACTAAAAGATTGAGCCAATATTCAGTTTCGTTAGCTTCTTTTAAGGCAATGTTCATTTTATTCAAAAAATCAGACTTTGATTGAGCATGTTCAGCTTCCTTAACCAAGGCACCTATTGCGGTTCCACTTCTCAAAAGCTGTTTTGATAAAACAAATTCCTTTTGATTCTTTACTAAACTCCTGTAAAGCAGAACAATATCAATTGCAAATTGATAGCTTTTATCATGAATAGGATTTCCAAGCACGTTTCAAAATTATTGATGAATTGTCAACTTTACATTTTCATTTCTCAATTAAATGAAAACCACCAACTTCACTACCTCTCCAGTTCTATTTAAGATAGCTTGGGTTTGTGCTGCATTGCAGGTTAAGCCTTCAACGGTCTCAAAACTTCCTTCAACTGAATGAATTTCAATTTTTGGTCCGCCTCCACGCTTATAAATCACGGGTACTTGGCAATAGGTAAACAATAAAGTTTGAGGTTCGAGGTTTAATGTTTGAGGTTGACCTTTCACATCAAAATAATTAAACTCACTTGCTACATTTAAGAGCTCGGCCTCCCAATTCAACAGCTTTGGGTTGAACTTTAATAACTCACCTTCAAGTGTAATTCCCAACTCCCCAAACCTGCTCATAACATCTTCTTTTACTTGACCTGTCATGCCCGGTTGTTGGGCTCCTTTCCAATAAGGTGTGTGTGAGTATGGATCGGTGCTAAAGGCTCCGTAAATTTCAGGTGATTTGTGTACTCCAATGCCCTCAAAAATTTCGTGAAAATGTCCTTTTAAACTTTCGATCTGTTCTTCAGTGGCTCCTTGGTCAATTGCTTGGTGGCTGCATTCTTCAACTGCCAACAATAACTTGGAAACCATATGCCAATAGATAGAACCTAATCCTTCATATCCATAAAAGGTGGTGGATCTGCCTGTAAATGCTTTGTGGTTAAACAACTCTTCGTAAATGGAATGCACCAGGCTTTTTTCTTCAGTTTCCAAGTCGCCGTATAATTTAGAATCTAAATTAATAAGTGCTGCTTCTAATTCAAAGGCATTTCTTAGCCCTCCGTTAAAATGGTATTTTCCGGTAATGTCTCTTTCAATAATCGATACATTATTGTCAGCAACTAGTTTACTGAGCAATTTAGATTGCTCTACCTTGCCCACAGAAAGAGTATTTTTTTGAAGAAACCCCGGTAAATTTTTAAAAGGGTAGAGGATGTAACTGTTTTGATCTTCTCTGTATAATTTGCTTTTTCGTAAAGCATTTAACAAGTCAATTACCTGTTGAGGATTCAAATAGCCTGAACTCAACACACCTACTTGACCTTCAAGTTGTTCATCTAAATATTCAATAGAAGTTTTGTTTTCGGAAATAGAGATGATATTATAACCGTGATACAAGTTGT
>JAAZVO010000015.1 GCA_018623405.1 Crocinitomicaceae bacterium | reverse complement strand
GTGAACTATTTATCCTGTAGATGTAAACGCCATTTTGAGGAATGTCATCTAGGTTAACCAAAACGTTTTGTTTACCTGCTAAGCTTGCTTGCTTAATAACCTTACCTGAAATATCAAAAATGGTAATGCTTTCAAGCGGCTGACCATTATTTATGATTTGAAGTTCATCTCCAATTAATGCTACATGAACCTTTGAAGCCAAGCCCTCAGCGATTCCGATATTTGAGTTTTCTTCTACACAATCATTGCATCTTTCAAAACAAACTATAGGCAAGGTAACATCAGTTTGAATGTTATCTAAATTCCTTACGTAATCTCCTGCACCATTATCAATTCCACAATTTTCGAGGCTATCGGTTTTTTCTTTGTTGGCTAAGGTTACACCATTGTAAAAGTTGAACCTAATAGAAGTACCTTGATCAAACATTAATGCAATTTCGAATATTGAATCGTTATTGGCATCTGTCATCATATTTTGGTTGGGCATGTAATTGTTGAAATCGCCCGCAATATGAACCCCAAAATTTGAAGCCGGATTATTTTCCATATTTACCCTAAACCTAACTTCTACTTGCGGAGTAGGTGTAGCGCAGTTGGTGCATTCTCCAAAACAAACCGGGTTTAAAGCAACGCTTCCAAACGCAATTAAAGATCTGTTAAAGCCTCCCATTCCATCAGGAGTTCTGCAATTTGAAGGTACGCTTTCAAAAACACCTGGAGCATTACCATTTACAAATTTGTATTGGTAATTTGCATTAGAATCTAAGGGTAAGGTAATTTCATAAATATCATTAGAGCTATTGGTAAGTTGTGTAAGATTCCAATTATTGAAATCTCCGGTAAGGAATACTCCACTTGTAGCAACGGTTTCGTTTTCCATATTTACCTTGAATGTAACATTTACTTGGGTTAATGAGGCAAGATTACAAGGGCCACACTCACCAAAACAAACAGTATCTAATACGGTATTCTGAAGAGCAGTAATTTCTCTGTTAAAACCTCCAAACCCATTGGGTAGGCCGCATAAAGCAGGCACACTTTCTTCATTATTAAACGATGGGCCATTCAAGAATTTATATTGATAACTTACTCCAGAATCAATAGGAATGGTGATTTCGTAAATTCCGGGTGTAGTAATGCTCATTAAGAGGCTATCTGCTTGCCATCCTACAAAATCTCCGGTTAAGTAAACTCCGGAAGGATTAGCAGTATCAACTCTCATATCCACTTTAAAGGTTACTTGATATTGAGTTGGAGGAATTGCCTTTGGACATCTATTGCAAGAGCTAAAACAAACATCTAACAAGGTAGTATCTCCTGTAATTATTACTTGCCTGTTAAAAGGGCCATTACCAATACCACAAGTTTGAGGAACAACTTCATCATCATTCCATGTATTGCCATTAATGAATTTATATTGGAAAGTATCAGCAGGAATAACCACCGTAATTTCATAAATACTGTCTCCATTTAGGTCTTGCATCATGGTGCCTGCAGGGTCCCAATTGTTTGGGTAACCGGCGGCAGCTTGAAAATCTCCCGCAACATGTACTCCATTGGCACTAATTGATTGCCCAAACATGCCTACCCTAAAAGTAACTTGATGGAATTGCTGAGCAGGTGTTGCAGCACAAGTATCACACTCATTGAAGCAAAAGCTTAGTGTGTCGTTGTTTTGGCTCGGAGTAAATGACCTTAAAATCATTCCGTTAGGTGCTTGGCTAAAGCAATTTCCGCCTGTTAGCTCCGCAATTGGACCATTTAAAAACCTGTAATAAATTGTTTTGCCCGAATCGAGGTTTAGTGTTAAGCCATAAAGGCTATCTCCATAATTATTTAATGTTGTTGCGGTAGAATCATAATTATTGAAAGTTCCCAATACGAAAACGCCTGAAGTATCAACCTGCTGAAACTTCATATTGGTAATTAAAGTGGTTGTAAATTGAGGTCGAGGAGGGCAGGAGTTACAACTGTTAAAGCACGGTGTTCCTAAAGTGGTATCATTTGTAACAAATAAAACCCTGTTGTAAATTGCTCCTAAGGTATCGGTACAAAATGAGTCGGCTGCGGTAAAGTTTTCTCCATCCGCCCAATTATCAATTGAGAATTTATAAAAAACTGTATCGTTGGCCGGAATAAGAATTGTGTCGCTGTAAATTCCATCAAAATCATTATCAAATAATTCATCGCAAGTGCCACACCAACTGTTAAAGGTACCACTAACAAAAACTGAATTAAATGTGGTATCATAATCATTCATATCTACAGAAAAAACTACCTCTTTAAAAATAGGTGGTGCAGCTGGGCAAGCAGCGCAACTGTTAAAACAATACTCGCCTAAAATAGTATCTCCGGCTACAGTGAAAATACGATTTACATTTCCTGGCGATTGAGTTACACAAGGTTCGCTTCCGGTAAATAATTCAGGAATTGTCCAATTATCTAATTGAAATTTGTATTCATAAGTTCCTGCAGCCAGCTGCAATGTCTTTTCAAATACTGTATCTCCATTTGCATCAAAAAGCGTATCTAAAGTTCCGCTCCAACCATTAAAAGTTCCACTCACAAAAACATTGTTATAGCTGCCGGTATATGTTTTTAAATCTACTTTAAAAGTTACATTGTAAATTGGTGTAGGACCTGAAATACACGGGGCACAAGATGCAAAACAAACCTCAGTTAGGGTTGTGTCTGCAGTGAAAATTAGGCTTCTATTAAAACCGCCATTTCCATTGGGTACTCCGCAAGAAGAAGGTACAGTTTCCTCATTTGCCCATGTGTTTCCATTGATAAATTTATACTCAATGGTGCCTGCAGGAATCATCACTGTATCGGTGTAAATTGAGTCACCATCGGGGTCGGTTAATTCTGTTGTGGTAGGGTCCCAATTTGAAGGGAAACCCGCAACTTGTTGGAAATTTCCTGCTACATGTACCCCGTTTGAATCAATAATTTGGCCTTTCATGCCTAGTTGAAAAACTACCATTTTAGGAGGGGTGCTAGCTAAGCAAGTTCCGAAAAAAACAGGAGGAATAGTGGTGTCGTTTGCGCCAATTACAACTTCTCTATTGTAGGAACCTCCGCTAAAAATTCCACATGCTGCGGGAACAGATTCATCATTTCCCCATGCATTGCCATTGATGAATTTATACTCATAAGTTCCTGTAGGAATGGCAACAGTAATTTCATAAATGTTATTGCTTAACGAATCAAAAAGCTGTGTTGCACCTGGAGTCCAATTGGAAGGAAAACCGGCTGCTTGTTGGAAGTTACCTGCAATGTGTACCCCATTGGCGTTAACCGTTTCGTTGCTCATATCTACCTGAAAGGTAACGTTAACAGCTTGTCCAAATAAGTGGGTAAATACTAAGGAGAGGAATAAGAAAAAAAGCGCCTTTTTCATAATTAGTTTTATTGCTAAGTGTCAAAATTACACTTTAATTGATTTTACTGTGAATATCAGTAAAAATAACATTTTGGTAATTTTTACATTATTGTTAATTTTAGGCTGTCTAAATAATTCTGGAATGAAAAAGATTTTTTTACCGCTGATATTGCTATGTTTAATTGGATTTGAGGGTTGGTCACAGACTTACAATTGGGATAGGTTTGGCCAAGGAAATGTCACAATGACAGTAAACTCACCGGTTAATGGTATAATTTCTAATACAACACAAGCATCCGGGTCTTCCACATATTATTTAATTGAAGCTGATGGGTACTGGAATAAATGGTCAAATACTTCTACTCCGTATAATCAAGTTTTTACTGCTTTTTGGGGTGGAGGTTCTTATAATGGAGCTGACGGAGTTTTAAATTCGGGGACTGTTGCAAATAAATTTTACACCCTTCAGATAGATGGTGCAGGTTATTCCAATCGGCAGGCCATAATCATGGAAACTGATAATTCACCAATCGGGTTTGATGGCACAACCCCTGTTTCACCTAGTTCTCCAATAGTTTATCCGGAACAAGACCTTGATTTAACAATAACGTTATCAGGAAATAAATCTTCTCAAGAAATAGCCTTTGTTAGATATTCAGACAATGGTTTTTCTTCGTCTCAAGTAGCACAGGTTAGTTTTAGTAGTTCTACAGCAAGTAGCGGTACGGCAATAATTCCTGGCTCTTTTAATACAGCAGGAAAATCCGTTGCCTTTTATGTATACACTACAACAGTTTCAGCAAATTCTAGTTCAAATCATGATTTAATAACCTTAGATCTGGCAAATAATAGCGGTTCAAATTATTCATACACAGTTCAATCTTCTTGGACAACTTCAGGGATATCCTCAAATTTCAACAATGCCAGTGCTTGGGATGCAGGCGAGGTTCCCCCATCAGGGCAACCCTTAACTATCGAGAATAATTTAAGCTTAAACACAGACTACAATGCTTCAAGTGTAATAATTAATTCCGGACAAACCTTGACGGTGAATTCAGGTCAAACCTTAACCATATCAGGTGGAATTACAGGTCCAGGTAATCTTACTATAAATGGAGGGTTACAAATAAACTCTGGCGGTTACACAGATATAGCTCCTACCTACGGAAGTTCCTCAACGCTTATTTACAACTCAGGAGCAACTTATGGGAGGGCTTCAGAATGGAGTTCCACAACCGGAGCCGGTTACCCCAATAATGTCGATATTTCGAACAATACAACTTTAGATTTATCAAGTGGTGGCTCAGTCGCAAGACAAATTGCCGGTATCTTAACAATAAATTCCGGTTCATCATTATCTATGGGTAGCATGGGCGCTTCTCTTACAGTTCTAGGGAATATTACCAATTCAGGAACCTTAACCCTTTCTACCGCAGCAGGTGGAGATTTATTCATAGGTGGGAATTTATCAAACTCAGGAACACTCAACCATAACACAAGACTAATAAAATTTAATGGCAGCGGTCAACAAACATTAAGCTCACCTCTCAATGTAGATTATTTTGAAGTGAATAATGCTGCTGGAATTATTTTAAATGCAAGCCTTACTGTTGGTGTTAATTTTAATTTGGCAAATGGGGTTATTGATTTGCAAGGTGGTAGCATCACAGTAAGTTCGGGAGGCTCAATTACAGGTGGTAGTTCATCGAGTTATGTTAAAACTTCTGGCACGCATGGCTTGGTTCAAGCGGTTGGCGGTTCTGCAGTTATCTTCCCAGTTGGAAATAGTTCCTACAACCCTTTAACCATTTCAAATACAGGTACAACAGATAATTTTACGGTAATTGTAGAAGATCAAGTTCTAGCAGATGGAAACACTGGACCTGCTCAAACTGCTAATGCTATAGGTCGTTCATGGAATATTTCTGAGGCAACACCTGGCGGATCTGATGCAACCATCACCGTGCAATGGAGTTCTTCAGATGAATTAACAGGATTTGACCCAACTGCTTGTTTTATATCTCACTATCATCAAGCTCCCGGTTGGTCTTCAGAAGGATGGAAGCCTGGAGCAACCGTAGATGTATCTCATTCTGACCCTAGAACAATTACCCTAAGTAACTTATCTTCTTTTTCACCTTTTGGTGTAGGTTCGGCTGGGTCTCCTTTACCTGTAGAACTTCAGTCGTTTCATGTGGTTGAAAAAGGCAATCTACCATCATTAGAATGGGTAACGCTTTCAGAAATTAATTCAGCCCATTTTGAGGTTCAAACATCAATAGACGCCAAAGAATGGAAAGCTATCCATAAAGAATCTGCTGCCGGAAATAGTAACCAAGAAAGAATTTACAGATTTGTGGATGAGTATTCCTCAATAAATGATTTTATCTATTACAGATTAAAGCAAGTTGACCTTGATGGTTCATTTACCTACACTAATGTGGTTAAGTATGAGCAAGAAAAAGAGTATAATCAGGTTAAGGTTTTTCCAAACCCAACTAAAGGGGTGTTTAATCTTCAGTTTAGCGAAATAGCAAGCAAAACTATTAGGGTGAGAAATTCGATGGGAGTAATTGTTGAGCAAATTCAAATTGGAGGTCAACTTCAAACTCAATTAGATTTAACCTCTCAACCTAAGGGAATTTATTTTATAGAAGTAATGGACAACTATAACAGTAAGTTTATTCCTTTAATGATTTCAAGGTAAATCGATATTCGCATTTTTTAACAAAACTCTTATTTAGAATTTGTCTAAATAAGAGTTTTTTGTTTTGAGGGTATTTAGTGTAAAAATTACACTATGTTTGCAATTGCTCACTTTCAGAAAGAAACTATGAGAAAAATCATCTTTAATTTTTGTTGCTAGTATTACCAGAATCACATAATTTTAACAAAATTTTAATCCAAATAGACCCCGCATGAAAAAAATCTATGTTCTGATTATGGTGGTTTTTCTGTTACCGGCAATAACCATCGCACAATCAATTTCAGGGAAAGTTTTAGATCAAACAGGGTTGGGCTTGCCTGGAGCCTCTGTAATTTTAGAGGGTACCACAACAGGTGCAACCACTGATATGGATGGTAACTTTAAAATAACTCCCGTTAAACCGGGTGAGTATATTTTGGTTGCCAAATTCTTAGGCTTCAAAACACTCACCAAAGCTGTTACTGTAAACGCAGGTCAAGATTTAAACATTGGTGCTCTAACTTTAAGCGAAGATGCCGAGTTGCTTGATGAAGTAGTAGTGGTAGGTTATGGCGTACAAAGGCAACGTGAGGTTACCGGAACCATCTCAAAAATAAATGGATCGGTAGTTCAAGAATTGCCCGTACCTTCATTTAATGCTGCATTACAAGGCCAGGCTGCCGGGGTACAAGTTACTACAGGTTCTGGTTTGGCAGGTTCAAGCTCTGTGGTAAGGGTAAGGGGTATTGCCTCTATATCTGCAGGTGGCGACCCATTATATGTAGTAGATGGAATTCCAATTTCTCAAGATGGATTTTTAAATGGAAATGAAGGTGGTATGAACTCAAACCCTTTGTCGTTTTTAAATCCGAATGACATTGAGTCTATTGAAATATTAAAAGATGCTGCCTCAACCGGTATATATGGTTCTAGAGGTGCAAACGGTGTTATCTTAATTTCTACAAAAAGAGGAAAATCTGAAAAACTAAAAGTAGATTTCAATGCCAATGTTGGTTTAGCTACTCCAACCGCTAGGCCTGATATGCTCAACTCAGATGAGTTTTTACAACTGTATCAAGAGGCATGGGAAAATGATGGTAATGTTGGTCCGGCTAAGCTTCCGGGTAATATCTCTTGGGAAGATGCTAGGCAAACCAATACCGATTGGGTTGATGAAGCCATCGGTTTAGGAGTAAAACATAATTATTCTCTTTCTGCTTCTAGGGCTATTAAAAATTTAAACTATTACATAAATGGTTCTTACGAGGATAACTCAAGTTATTTAATAGGTAACTCTTTCGAAAGAGCAAGCGCAAGAGCCAATGTGGACTATAAAGTAAACGATGATTTAAAATTCGGGGTAAACACAAACTTCACAAGAGCAGTAAACGATCGTGTTGATGCAGCTTGGAGTGGAGGTTTAGGTGCAGCAATGTCAACTGCATTGCCAATTTATCCAATTTTTGATTCTGCCGGAGAATATACTCAGTTAACCAACCCTGTTAGAGATAGAGAGTTGAAAGATTGGGTTACTACAGAATACAGATCATTAAACGGTATTTCTGCTGATTACAGAATAAACGATAAATTAAATGTTAGAGCTACTGGTAACTACGAATATGTAGATATAAGAGACGATAAATTCGAGGATGGACAATTAAACACTGCCGATAATTCTCCAGGATTTGCAGATAGAAACTCTACTTGGATTAATAACTACAACTACAACGCGGTAATTCAATATAATGATGTAATCAATGAAGATCATAAAGTTGGAGGAATGGTTGGTTATGAATACCAATACTTTAATAGAAAGTGGAGATATGATCAATACCTTCAATCTGTAGATAGAAGAGATCAAGATTACTCTACAGATTCAACTGAATACAGAAGAGGAGTTACCGGCTTAGAAGAATATTCTTTTAGAAGTGTTTTTGCAAGAGCCAATTACGTATATAAAGGTAAATACATTGCTCAGGGTACTTTTAGAATGGATGGTAGCTCCAAATTTGGTCCTAATAAAAGGTACGGATATTTCCCTTCAGCATCTATTGGTTGGTTAATTACCGAAGAAGACTTTATGAAAAATTTTGAAGTTTTAAGTTTCTTAAAAGCTAAGTTAAGTTATGGTATTACCGGTAATGCCAATATTCCAAATAATGTTTGGAGGCAAACCTGGCAAACTACTGAGGTTTCAAATCCCGATGATGGATATAATGGAGTTGATATAACTTATCCTACTAACCTCGATAACCCTGACTTACAATGGGAAACTTCAAACACATTTGATGCAGGTTTAGAATTTGGAATTTTGGAAGATAGAATTCACGGAGAGTTCACCTTTTATAGAAAGTATTCAACCAATGTATTAATGAACCTTCAGGTACCAAGAGTTTATGGTTTTGGAAGCTATTGGGATAACGTTGGAGAAATCTTAAACAGGGGAGTTGAGTTTTCTATCAAAACAAGAAACCTTGTTGGAGAATTTAAATGGACCACAGATTTCAATATCGCAAATAACTATAACGAAATTACCTCTATTGGTGATTACTCAGAAGATGCCGTATCTGGAGGAACAAACGATACAAGAATTGTGGTTGGTTCGCCTGTTGGTACAAACTTCTTAGTAAGGTATGTAGGTGTAGACCCTGCTGATGGTCGTCCAATTTATTTAGATGTAGATGGAAACCAAACAAAAGATTGGGACCCTGCAAATAGGGTAGCAGTAGGTGATGTTTTACCTGATGTAGTGGGTGGTTTAACCAACACCTTCCAATATAAAGCTTGGGATTTAAGTGTGTTGGTTTACTACAGCTTTGGTGGTAAAATCTACGATTCATCTTCAAAAAGACAATTAGGTGTAGTTACCGATTGGAACATGAGGCCTGAAATTTTCGACAGATGGCAACAACCCGGTGATTTAGCAAGGTATCCACGCTTAACCTTAAATACTGATACTTACGGTTCAGCAACTCCTTGGATTAATACAGATTTATGGCTACACGATGCTAGTTATGTTAGGTTAAGAAGAGTGGCTTTAGGCTACACCTTCCAAGAGTCTCAGTTGATGGGTTCTTTCTTTACCAGAGCTAGAATTGCAGTAAGTGGAACCAACTTGTTAACATGGACTAGGTTCCCAGGTTTAGATCCTGAAATTGCAAGGGATTTTGAAAACAATGCGGATAGAAACATGAGTGTTGGAATTACCTACCTAACACCTCCGCAAGAAAGAACATTTAATATTCACTTAAACCTTAGCTTCTAAAAATTGAAAGTCATGAAAAAGAAATTTTTGATTTATATCGCATTAGTAGTTTCATTTTCTTTCAGCTGCGAGAAGTTAGAATTTGAACCAAAATCGGATTTACTTACCGAAGAGGCTATTCAAACAGAAGATGACCTTCTTTTAGTTTTGAATTCATGCTACGATGTAATGGCCAATACCATTAATGGTAGGTCGCAATACTATGCAGAGTTATTGTCAGATAATTTGGCAAGACCATTTAATAATGAAGACTTTATTGAAGTTTACAACCACAACATGTTGTTTTTTAATGGTTCAATAGGTTCTTTTTATGGAGAGTTTTATATTACAATTTTTAGAATAAACTCGTTATTGGCAAATTATGACCAAGTAGATGGTGTTACCGATGCTACAATTACAAAGCTTGAAAACGAAGGGAAATTCCTTAGGGCTTTATGTCATTATGAAGTAACTAGACTATTTGCTCAACCTTATGGCTATACAACTGACAACTCGCATGATGGAATTGCATTGGTTACCGAATTAGTTAGAGAGCCATTGCCAAGGTCATCGGTGCAAGAATCCTACGATCAAGTTATCACAGATTTAACCGATATCGAAGACCAATTGCCTGATGTGAATGATGGTGGTGTATATGCTACAAAGTGGGCTGCAAAAGCATTATTGGCTAGAATATATTTCGGCATGGGGAGATATCAAGATGCAATAGATAAATGCGATGAGATTATCAATAGTGGTAAATTTACACTTGACCCTTCGGTAAACAGATACACTTCAACAGTTTCACCTGAAGCTATTTTTTACATTGAAAGTACAAATGGTAACAACCGGTCAGGTGGTTTTAGAGATCAATTCTCATCAAACTCTGATAACCCACAACTTACCATTAGTTTAGATGCTTACAATATTTACAATGACACTTTAGACGCAAGAGGCAATTGGTTTGTGCCAGTAGCTTTAGGCGAAACAAATCAGCAAATTAAAATCAACAAGTTTGATGCAGATTTCTTTCAAATTCCTTATTTAAGTTTAACCGAAGTTTTACTTACCAGAGCTGAAGCAATGATTGAACTTCAGGGTGATGTAAACACTATTGTTTCTGATATGAACCAAATAATTGAAAGAGCATTTGGAACAGGAAATAGAGTAGTAGGAACAGGATTTTCTTATGATGCTTTACTAGACCGCGTGAGGTTAGAAAGAAGAAAAGAGTTTATTGGTGAGGGCGACAGAATTTTTCAATTGAAAAGATATGGGGCTATCGAAAAAGAGCTTGGAATTGAAGTTCGTGATAATCCTTGGGATTGCAACGGAATGATTTTACAATTCCCAATATCTGAAAAAAGTGAAGTATTTGAACTTAACCCAACCGGAGGTTGTTAATTTTATGATTATGAGAACATTAAAATATTTATCATTCATTTTGGTTTTGGCAGCATGGGGCTGTAAACCACAATCAAATTACGAAATTGGCGACCCATCTAGCAAATTAGAAGGTATTCGTGGAGATTGGAAAGTTGGAGAAGTTGTTTTTGTAGATGAAGTTAGCACCAATAAAAATGAGGGAGACTTAACAGATTATTTCACCGAAACCAATGATGCTTTTTCAGTTAATTTTGATAGCGATGCTTTTTCTTACACCGTTACGGGTGCATTAGGAGCTAAATACTTAGGCACAGGTGGAACTTGGTCTTTCGATGATAATGAATTTCCTACCGCCATTAACTTTAGCCCTTCAGACGGAACGGATCCATATACTGCTACTTTATTAGGTCCAATAAGGGAGGTAGATAACACATTGATTATTCAAGTGTTTAGAGGTTGTGCCGGTTCAGGTTCTGCTAACATGTCAATTAAATTCACTTTTGACCGTCAAAATTCTTAAGATCATGAAAAAAGCAAGTATACTTTTCGTAATCATATTTGGGGTAAACCTTACTTATGCTCAAAAAATTTGGTTCGAGCCCGATGGCGCCTTAATGGATCAAGAAATAACCATTTATGTGGATTTGGAAAAACTTGACCAAACCCTTGACCATACTGTTGCCTTAGTTGATGCTGCAACCGCAGGAGAAGATATGTATATATGGACATGGAGTCCCTACGAGCATGGAGCAGGAACACCAAAAGCAAATGGTATTGGTTCTACGGCTTGGAAAAACTCTAACCCAGTATTAAAAATGACCAAAGAAGATGCATTAGGAAACTTAGTATATTCTTATACGATGGTGCCTACTGAGTTTTATGAAGTTGATGCCAAAAAAGTGTATGATGATGACATTAAGCTTTTGGTAAAACCTCAAGATGGAGGCGGTTATGGTGATCCTGATATCAAATCAGAAGACCTTAACCTTGGTTTAGAAGCTCCTTTTGTAAGCTCTATTGTTAAAGGAATTCCTTCAGTTTGCTTTCAAGATGATATTATTTTAATTGAGTATGATATCAACTTCGAAACTGAAGATGCTATGATTGGAGCGGGACCTGATGATATTTACATGTATGCTGCGGCGTGGGATACGGTAGGTGAAATCGGCTCAACACCTGATATTCAAATTGCTTCTTTCTTTAACGTAAAAAACACTCCAGAATTAAAAATGGAGTATAAAGGCGATGGTGTTTGGAGAAGGATCATTACACCAGAAGACTTTTTTGGAGTTGCCGGCACAGGAACTGCCTTATCTAGATTGGTATTTACAGTGGTAAGAAAAGATGGTATTGCTACCAGAAGAACACAAGACGATATTGTTTTTAATATCCAGTGTTGGTAATATTTTTGTTTAACAAAGCGAAACCCTAACCTTTCAAAAGGTTGGGGTTTTTTTATGCAAATAAGTTTTGCTTTAAAATCTTAATGGCAATAGAAAGTAGTATTATTCCAAATACACGCCTTAAAATACTAAATCCCGACTGACCAATTTTGGCTTCTAACCAATTGGTACTTTTTAATACAATGTAAACTACCACTAGGTTTAGGGTAATTCCCATTAAAATATTCCACTCAGAGTAAACCGCCCTAAGCGACAAAATAGTGGTAAGTGTACCTGCTCCACTAATTAAAGGAAAAGCTAGTGGAACAACAGAAGAACTTCCTGCTAAATGGCCATCATCTTTAAAAAGGGTAATTCCCAAAATCATCTCAAAGGCAAGTAGAAACATAATAATTGCTCCTGCAACGGCAAATGATTCTACATCAATTCCAAATAATTTAAGAATAGATTGCCCAATAAATAAGAAAGAAACCATTAAAACCCCTGAAATTAAAGTAGCTTTAAAACTGTGAATTTTACCCGCTTTCTTTCGTAGGTCAATAATTATAGGTATTGAACCTACAATATCAATAACCGAAAAAAGCACCAAAGAAATAGAGAGTATGTCTTTTATATTCATAAATAATCATTCATAAAAAAAGCCCTCCATCAATAAGATGAAGGGCTTGTGGTGGTGCGGGACGGAATCGAACCGCCGACACAAGGATTTTCAGTCCTTTGCTCTACCGACTGAGCTACCGCACCGCCAAAGAGGCGACAAAATTAAAATTATTTTCAATTCATAGGCATAGTTTTTTTACCTGCATTTTATTTGGCTATTTTTGGCCGATGAATTTGGTAGTTGATCTAGGTAATACCTCCGCAAAATTATCGCTATTTGAGGGTAATGAGCTTAAGCATATTACCAATTTAGGAAGCAAAATAACATTAAAAGGGTTCCACGATTTTTTAAAAGGTTTTGAAAATATCAACTCCAGTATTTTGTGTTCAGTTATTGATCACCCTATTGAAATAGAAGATTACCTAAACCAAACTTATTCTTTTCTCAAGTTTTCCCAAAACACCCAAGTTCCTATAGAAAATAATTACACTTCTAAAGAATCTTTGGGTTTAGATAGGTTAGCAGCCGCCGTAGGTGCAAACGTGCTTTTTCCAGAGGCAAATCTTTTAGTAATAGATTTTGGAACATGTATTAAATACGATGTTGTTACTCAAGGAGTGTATTTAGGCGGTAGTATTGCTCCCGGCATGAAAATGAGGTTTAAGGCACTAAATACATTTACTGATAGACTTCCTTTAATTTCCCCAAACGAAGAAATTATCACTACAGGAAAAACCACTGAAGAGTCTATTTTATCAGGTGTTCAATTCGGAATTCTTTCAGAAGTAAAGGGAATAATGAATTTTTATTTAGAACAATACCCCGAGCTCAAAATCGTTTTTACCGGCGGAGACTCAAAATACTTTGACAAACTACCTAATTATAACATATTTGCAGCCCCAAATTTGGTGAGTAGAGGATTGAATGAGATCCTAAGGTACAATGATACACCCAAGAATTAAGCTTTTTTTTATTTTAATAACCATTCCTTTTTTAGGATTGGCGCAAGGTTCATACAATAACCCATTAAGTTATTATGGGTACGGATTGTATGCTCCAAATTATCTAACAGCAGATATTGGTATGGGTGGCGCAAACTCAGGCCTTTCTCAAAACAACTTAATTAACATTGGTAATCCGGCCTCATATCACTTTTTATACACCCAACAAGTAGATGTAGGACTTGCAAGTGCTTCCTCAAATTTTAATATTAATGGAAATACATTTTCAACTTCAGGAGGTGGAATAAGGTCTTTTGCCTATGGTTTTCCTTTTGGCAAAAGGTTTGGAGTAGGCCTTGCATTAAAACCATTTAGTAGTAACAATTACGAACTCGCTCAAACATCAACCCCTACACCTTCAAGTTTTGTTACAAATGTGTTGTTGGGAGATGGCGGTTTTAATAATTTCTCTGCAGGGTTAGGTGTAAAATTATTTCAAGACAGCTTAAATATAATTTCATTAGGAGCCAATGTTAACTATCTGTTTGGTTTCGCCACAGATAACGCTTATACCTTAATTTCAGATGCCTCTTCAAGCAACTTTAACACCCATGTTTACAACCGCACAGGTTTTAATGGAGTTTATGGAGATGTTGGTATTTTATACAATAGAAGAGTTTCGAAAAAAATTAGCTTGGGATTAGGTTTAACCTATACTCCACCTCAAAAATCAAGGGCATTTCAAACTGTTTTTTCGGGTTCTTTTTCAGGTCAACCCGGATTTGAGTTAACTAAAGACACCATTCTTTTTAGTCGAGATACAGCTAAAATGGATTTGCCCAGTAGTTTAGGTTTAGGGCTTTCTTTAGAAATAGGAAAAGGCTTGGTTTTAAACGGAAGTTATAAAACCACACAATTTTCTGGAGGAAAAATATTTCAAAATAATTTGAACATTTCAGACAGATCAGAGTTTTCGGTGGGTGTTCAATACATTCCAAATGTAGAAGAATACACAAAGCTCCTTAAAGTAGCCCGTTATAGAGTTGGAGGCCGATTTGTTAATACAGGCTTAAGCTATGCCGGAAGAGGCATATCAGAGTTTGGCATTACTTTTGGCTTAGGATTACCGTTGTTGAAATCTCAGTCGTTAACTAGCTTTAATATTTCAGCAGAAGTTGGCAACAGAAGCAACGGGGCAGGTTACAGCGAGCAATTCAACAATATTTATGTGGGAGTATCAATTGCTCCACATAAATTTGATAGATGGTTTATACGAAGAAAAATTGATTAAAATGAAGAAGATGAGAGTTTTAGGTATCGCAGTATTAATGGCACTTTTTTCAGTTAGTGCCTTTGCTCAGGATGATGATTCAGATCCTAAAAAGTACGGAGCAACCCCTGAAGATAGTTTAGCTTGTATTCAAGCACTTTCGCTTTATGGCGAGTTTTATAAACAGGATAATTATAAAGATGCCTTTCCGCATTGGAGAAAAGCAGTACTTACCTGTCCTGGTTCTTCCTTAAACCTTTATATAAGAGGTGCTAAAATGGTGGAAGAAAAAATTGATACTTACGAAAAAGCAGAGGAAACCGAAAAAATGGAGGCCATGGTAGATACCCTTTTATGGTTATACGATTTAAGAATCGAAAACTTTGGTGACGAGGGAAAAGTACTTGGTCAAAAAGGGGTAGATATGATGAAATACAGAAAGGATGACCCTGCTGCGGCCTTTGAAGTTTTGAATAAGTCTTTTGATTTAGAAGGAAATGATTTTAGTCCTGCTGCTGTAGTTTACATGTTTTTGGCTAAATATTATATGTATGCTAAAAAACTAGCAACAAAACAAGAATTAATTGAGCTGTATCCTGTATTATCTGAAGTTGTAGAATACAATTTAAAGAACAATGAAAAATATGGTTCAATCTATGAAAAATCAGGAGATAACCTTGAAAAATATTTCGCAAAAGTAGCTGAGTGTCCAGATTTAATTGAATTGTATACTCCAAAGTTTGATGAGTTAAAATCTGATGCAGACAAGTTGAAAAGCCTACTATCAATCTTATCAAAAAGAGGCTGTGATGATGAAGATCTTTATTTAAATGCTGCAATAGCATTGAATGAAATTGAGCCTGATGCTGCTGCTTCATACGGAATTGCCATCGGAAAATTAAAAAGAGAAAAGTACGAAGAAGCAATTAGCTATTTTAAAAAGTCTATTGAATTGCAAGAAGATAATAGTGAAAACTACAATGCATACATCAATATGGCAAGGGCCCAACTTATTTCCAAGCAATACCAAAGCGCCAACACAAGTGCTAGAAAAGCGCTTGAAATTAATGCGAACAGCGGCGATGCTTACATTATTATTGGCGATACTTATGGATACGGAGGTAAATCATGTTCAGACAATGGTTGTGAACAAAAAGCAGGTTGGTGGTTAGCGTATGATTATTATGCAAAAGCCAAAGGTGCAGATCCGGAAGTGGCAGAAAAAGCTGATAAAAAACTAGGTCAAGCAAAAAGCCAATTTCCTAAAAAAGAAGACTGTTTCTTTTATGGATTAACTGATGGTCAAAGTTATACCTTTGAAGGATGTTGGATAACAGGAACAACAACGGTAAGAACCAACAATTGAGAATAAAAAACATTGTGAATCTTTGCACCCCAATTCTTTGGATTGGGGTGTTTTTTTTATGTAGCTGCGAAAACAAAATCGAAAAGGTAAACCTGCTAACAAAAGAAACCAACCTACCTTTTGAAATTACACAAAACGTTACCATTACCTATTCAGACTCGGGATATAAAAAAATGAAAATTGAAGCGCCACTTTTAGAAAAGTATGTTGGCGATGACCCATATACTGAGTTTAAAGAAGGTATTCATGTTACCTTTTACAA
The DNA here is from genome assembly GCA_018623405.1 of Crocinitomicaceae bacterium. GTDB lineage: Bacteria > Bacteroidota > Bacteroidia > Flavobacteriales_G > Salibacteraceae > JAAZVO01. Next base: position 2,855 of record JAAZVO010000015.1, on the reverse strand, counting down.
CTCTATTGGTGAGCCTGAGTCTGAGTTAACAGCTAATTATGCCATAGACTACGAAAAAATTAATGCCATGGAAGCAAAAGGAAATGTAGTGGTAATAAATAAAAACAACGAAAAACTAGAAACAGAACACTTACTTTGGTTTGCCAAAGACAAACAAATAAAATCTGAGGAGTTTGTGAAAATTACCACTGAAGATGAGATTATTTTTGGAGATGGATTGGAAGCAAATGAAGACTTTGCTCAATACAGAATAAAAAATACCAAAGGCATAATTAATATTAAAGAAGAGGAAGATGAAGAAGTACAATAAAATAATGGAGATATTTTGGTTAATTATTGCTATTGCAACTGCAATATTCGCCGGATACCTTTTAAAAACAGGTAGAACTGAAGAATCCTTAGCTCCCTTTTTTCTTCCTTTTGTAGCTGGAGGTTTATACGCCTTAAGAAGATGGCATCGTAAAAAACTAGAAGCACACGAAAAAGAACAACGCTAAATGGGCCAAACAGAGTTTTTAATTATTCTTTTGTCACTGTTTTTTTCAGCCATGTTTTCAGGCTTGGAGATTGCATTTATTTCTGCCAATAAATTAAAAATTGAATTAGATAATAAACTTGGTTTTTACAATGCCAAAGTCCTTTCTTTTTTTAATAAAAACCCTAGCAGATTTATTAGTACCATGTTAGTAGGCAATAACATTGCCCTTGTTATTTATGGTATTTTCATGGCCAAAGTACTAGAGCCATTTTTCTATAGTTTTTTCTTCTCAGAATTTACGGTTTTTCTCCTGCAAACCATTTCATCTACCTTGTTAATTTTATTTGTTGCCGAGTTTTTACCAAAGGCACTTTTTAGAATTAACCCAAACAGCATTCTCAGTGTTTTTGCAGTTCCTGTAGTAATAATTTATTACCTGCTATTTCCGATTATTTGGATTTCTACCACTATTTCTAACGGAGTTTTAAAGCTATTTTTTGGATTAGAAAATAAAGATGGAGAGTTAAATTTTGGCTTAGTAGATTTAGATCATTACTTAAAAGAGGCAACCTCGCAAGTAGATAAGGATGAGGAAATTGAAACAGAAGTTCAAATTTTCCAAAATGCATTAGATTTTGCGAAAGTAAAGGCAAGAGAATGTATGGTGCCTAGAACAGAAATTGAGGCCCTAGAAGAAGGTGAAGACATAGAAACACTCAAAAACAGATTTTACGAAACAGGATATTCTAAAATTTTAATTTATCGAGAATCTATTGATAATATCATTGGTTATACTCACTCATTTGAGTTATTTAAAAAACCTAGAAAAATAAAGGAGATTTTATTGCCAATACCGGTTATACCTGAGTCTATGCCTGCTAGCGAAATTCTGGAGTTTTTTACAAAAGAAAAAAAGAGTGTTGCGGTAGTTGTGGATGAGTTTGGAGGTACGTCAGGTATGGTTACCATTGAGGATGTAATAGAAGAGCTTTTTGGTGATATAGAGGATGAGCACGATAACGAAGATCTTATTGAAAGAAAAATTTCTGATGTTGAATTTTTATTTTCTGCTAGGTTAGAAATAGATTACCTAAACGAGCAATATAAAATAGGTTTACCGGAGTCGGAAGAATATGAAACCTTGGCAGGCTATATCATTCATATTCATGAAAGTATTCCCCAAAAAGGTGAAAAAATTGAAACAAAAGATTTTGTTTTTAACATCAGAATTGTCTCAAAAAACAAAATTGAGTTGGTTTATGTACTTGCAAAAAATCGAGATTAAATTCATATTCTCGTAACGCCCTATTTATCAGTAATTTAATAAGCAAATGGAATTTTTATTTTAAAAAATATGGTTGTATATTCGCGGGCTTTAATTTAAACGAGGAAGATGGCAGTAATTTCAAAAATTAGAAATAGATCAGGTTTACTTATTGCAGTTATTGGTATTGCAATGGGGTTGTTTATATTGGGAGATCTTTTAGGTAGTGGCCAAGGTTTATTCCAACAGCAAGAAACTAATGTGGCAGAAATCAAAGGGAAGAAGATTTCTTACATGGAGCTTGAAGGAATGGTTCAAAAGGAAATTGGAAGCCAAAATTTAGATGAAGCAGCTAGAGAGCAAGTAAGACAAAGAGTTTGGAACTTATTGCTTCAAGAAAAAATCATGTTCGAGGAGTATAATAGCCTTGGTCTTTCTGTTTCACCTGAAGAATTGTTCTACGCCATAAAAAATACAGGTCCTAACTCTATTATGACTCAGTATTTTACTAATCCTCAAACAGGTCAAGTATTTGAGCAATTTAGAGATCCTGTAACCGGAGGTTTAAATTCTCAAAGAGTGATTAATTACATACGTCAAGTACTTGAAAGCGACCAAGCAGAAAGTTGGATTCCTGTTGAAAGAGCAGTAAAAATGGATAGGCTAGAGTCTAAGTATTACAACCTTATCAAAGCAGGTTTAAATCCTTCTACCTTGCAGGTTAATAATCAAGTTGCAGACAGAAATTCAGTTGTTTCATTTAACTATGTTGTAAAAAATTATGCCTCTATTGATGATGCAGAAGTTGAAGTAAAAGAATCTGATTTAAAGAAATTCTTTAGCGAGCACAGAGAAGAAGAAAGATTTGTACAAAAAGAATCATCTAGAGGAATTGATTATATCACTTTTCCTGTTTATCCATCTGAAAATGATGTAAGAGCTATAGAAGAAGAGCTAAAAGACCTTAAGGCTGATTTTCAAAAAGCTGATGACGATACACTTTTTGTAAACGACTATGCTGATACCCCATTTAATGTAGGATACGTAAAGCAAAGCCAACTTCCTGTTGGGTTTGACTCTGTGATGTTCTTTGGGCCTAAGGATACTGTTTAT
>JAAZVO010000181.1 GCA_018623405.1 Crocinitomicaceae bacterium | reverse complement strand
TTGGCAGATAATTATTCGATTGCTCACCTGTTGAAATATGACTCTGTGCATAGAACGCTAAACAAAAACGTTATTGAAACCAAACAGGGAATTGCCATCAATGGAAATGAAGTTTTAGTTTTTTCAGAAAAGGATCCTCAAAAAATAAATTGGAGCTTGGCTAAAGTAGATGTAGTTGTTGAAGCTACCGGTAACTTTAGGTCTTATGCTTTAGCAAAGGCTCACCTTTCTGGCACTGTAAAAAAAGTGGTGGTATCGGCACCTCCTGTTGATGATTCTTTAAAAACCATTGTTTTAGGAATAAACGATTCAATTTTATCAAAAACAGATAATATTGTTTCAAATGCATCTTGCACTACCAATTCTGCTGCACCATTAATAAAGCTTTTACACGAAAATTTTGGTATTGAATCTGCTTACATTACTACAGTTCACTCATTTACTACAGATCAAAAGTTGCATGATTCCTACCACAAAGATTTAAGAAGGGCGAGAGCAGCTACACAATCAATAGTGCCTACTACAACAGGAGCTGCCAAAGCTTTAACAAAAATATTTCCAGATTTAAGCGATGTGATTGGAGGATGCGGAATTAGAGTTCCTGTTCCGGATGGCTCATTAACAGACTTATCTTGCGTAATAAAAACAAAAACTTCTATTGAGGAGGTTAATTTAGTTTTTAAAAAGGCAGCTCAAAATAATTTGCATGGTATTCTTGAGTATTGTGAAACTCCAATTGTTTCAACAGATATTATTGGCAACCCAAATTCATGTGTTTTTGATGCCGAACTTACCTCAGTTATTGGAAAAATGGTGAAAGTTGTAGGTTGGTATGATAATGAAATAGGTTACAGTAACAGACTAAAGGACATGATTTTAAAATTAACCTCCTAGGTTTATAGTTTCCCTTAGTTTAATTGGGTTTAATGATTTTAGTTTTAGCGTAAATCTAATGCGTTCCGCAAATCCAATATTGTTTACGTTTAAATAATTTTCAATTGCATTTGAGAATACAAGCGGAACATAAATACCAATAAAATCACTTGGGAAATACAATCCGGCATTGTATAAAAATTCGGGTTGATTTGAAATATTATTAGGATAAACTCCTAAATCAGAATAAACACCAACGGGTATTGATATTGGTAGTGTTAGTTTAATGTTTGCACTAGATATCCATTCATTTGATTGTCCTACAGCTGTTGGTACTTTAAATGCTCCTTCAGAATCAATAAACTGATTTGCAAAGAGAGAGCCATTTCCGCCACGGTCAGGAAAAATTTCATTGTATAGATAATCCTGTAATCCGTTTCTGCCATCCATTCGCCAATTGTACCTTGGGTTATTTGAATTATTGAAAACAAAGGCTCCTGCAAAAAGCCTAATTTCAAAAAGGCCATTCTTATGGTATTGATGTTTTAACTCTATACTTCCATTTAGTTTAAGAAAGTCTTCATGGAATTCGAAATTGCCGAATGAGGATAATTTATTTATCTTCTTTTCTATTACATGAAAGTAATCTCCTCTAAAAAATAAATTTGAATTTCTTTGGTCGGGAATATCAGAGCTATAATAGTTTTCTTCAACATAATTTGCTCTTAAGCTAAAACCAGATTGAATACCGGCATTCGGTAATTTGGGTTCAATTTTAAAACTAATGTTATTCTCCCAGTTTAAAAAACCTGCATTATCATAAAAGCCACCTGCCGGTAAAGCAAAACTTGAGTAACTTGATCTTAATAATACCTGTCTGAAATTCTGTTGAGGTAATATTCTATAATTTACTTCTGCCAATCCTAAAACATTTCCCGCTTGGTTTTTTCCCGCCAAACTAAGCATTGGTGTAAAAGCATATTCAAACTTTTTATTGGGTATTCCTATGTTGTGAATTGAAACACCCAACATGTTTTTATTATAATTATTCCAGCCGTAAACTGGCAACCAATAAATTGAGTTTTTGGCAGGGTCTTCTACTTGTGAAATAAACTTTAAATCAAACTTTTTATCCCAAAAGCTTCTATTATTTGTTTGATAAGCATCAGGTAAATATTTGGTTCCGATTTTATAGGTTTTATCAGGAGAAACCTTGATCCACTTTTCTCCGGTAAACCCTTCAACCCTAATTAATGGCGAATCAACTGAATTTGAAAGGTAAAAGGGTGCGGGAATACTACTTTTATTTTTTACCAAAATTTCAGTTCCATTTTCAGAGGTTTTTCTTTTTACAAATTTGTAATCGAGTTTTTCCTTTGAGTTTATAAGGCCATCAAAAAACCAATCGAGATCTTCACCCAAAGACTCCTCTAAACATTGTTGAAGGTCTTGTGGCTTAGGATGTTTAAAGCGCCAAACATCATAGTAATACTTCATGGCTTTGTCCATTTTTTCATCACCATACAATTCTTTTAAATAATAAAACATTGCCCCTGTTTTAAAATAGGTGATGAAACCATAATTTATGGCTCGCATATCGGTTGAAGAGGTATTTATGGGTTGATCAGTATTGAGCCTTGCGGTGAATAAATAACCCAGCATATTCTGATCGAAATGATCTTTTCTATTCCAACCAATAAATTCTAAGGCTTTTGAGTCTGTAGAATCTGAAGGGTATTTCATATTCATGTACCTTATTTCATTGTAGGTATTTAGCCCTTCATCTAACCAAGGGTAAGTTCTTTCATTAGAGCCTAAAATGCCATAAAACCAATTGTGCCCAACTTCGTGCATAATTACATTTTCAAGCGATTTTTTTGAACCTACTCCGCCAATAACAGTAATGTTCGGATACTCCATTCCTCCACCTGCACTTAAAGCTCCATCAACTGCGGTGCAATGGTTGTAGGGGTATTCTCCATTCCATTTTGAGTAGTAATAAATTGCATCGTTTACATATTCAATTGCACCTTTCCATAAATCTGCATACCTATTGGTGTACATTATCCATGTAGTTACCGTTCTTTTTGAATAGGGTAGGGCTACTTCTCCTTTTTTTACGTGATATCTTTTATCGGCAAACCATGCAAAATCATGCACTTTGTTTTGTTTAAAGGTTATGGTTTTAAAGATTTTGGAAGATTCAGGGAATGAATTGTCATCTTCATATTCTCTGATTTTTTTTGTTCTTCTAGATAATGAGTCTAACCAAGCGATTTCTGAAGCTTCTTGTAAGTCTCCCGTGGCACCAACTACATAGTTTTCTGGTAAAGTAATTTTAACTTCGAAACTCCCAAACTCAGAAAAAAACTCACCTTGATTGAGGTAGGGCATTTCATGCCATCCCTCTAAATCATAAACTGCAGGTTTAGGATACCACTGTGTAATTTGGTATTGCTGACCAATATGTCCAAGCCTTGAAAATTTGCCCAAAGGAATTTTTACTCTAAAAGGAGTCGAAATGGTGATTTTACCTCCGGGCTTTAATTTTTCGGGCAAAAAAACCTTTGCAATATCTATATGTTCAGGATGGAATTCCCACTTTACATCATTGCCATTTACCATAAAGTTTAGAGAGTCTATATACCCTCGGTCTTTATCTTCAGAAAAGTAAAATTTTGTTGATCCATCTTCAGTTAATTGCTTTGATAAAGCTGTGGAAGTGTTTTTATAAGCATTTGGCCATAAGTGCATCCAGATAAATTCTAAATGTTGCTGCGACCTGTTATGATATTCAATTTCGATGTTAGCATGCAGAAAATGTCCTTCATCATCTAGCCTAACATCAATTTTATAATTTACCTTTTGTTGGAAATATCCAAATGATATTAATGGAAGCACAAGTGCAACCAAGCAAATAATTTTCTTCACTTTAAACAAATTAAACAAATTCAATTTACAATACGGTAGGAGAAAAGGGTTTATTCTCCGTAAATTTTTGTCATTAGGTGTTCGTATTTTGCAAGAATTGCTTTCCTTTTTAGCTTAAGAGTTGGAGTAAGCTCACCTGTATCGATTCCCCAAACGTGGTCTATTAACTCAAACTTCTTAATCTGCTCCCAACTTCCAAAAGCTTTATTGTACTCATCTACTTCTTGCTGAATTCTTGAAATTACCTTTTCATTTTCAATCATTTCTTGGTTACTTCCGCATTGGTACCCTTTTATTTTGCACCAATCTTGCAGAAACTCGAAAGCAGGAACAATTAAAGCTGCAGGATGCTTTTTCCCTTCACCAACAACCATTATTTGTTCGATAAATCGAGATTCTTTGAATTTATTCTCCATTATTTGAGGGGCAATGTATTTTCCTCCTGAAGTTTTAAAAATCTCTTTTTTTCTGTCTGTAATTTTTAAGAAATCGTTTTTAGGTCCAACAAATTTCCCGATGTCACCGGTATGGAAATACCCATCTTTATCAATAACTTGATCAGTTAATTCTTGATTTTTGTAATATCCCATCATTACGCAAGGCCCTTTGGTTAAAATTTCTCCATCATCGGCAATTTTTACCTCAACGTTGCTAATTATTCTACCAACGGTGCCAATCATAGTTCCTCTATTAAGATCTTCGTTAACTGAAATTACGGGTGAGGTTTCAGTTAAACCATAACCCTCCATCACAGGAATTCCTGCCGCTAAGAAAACTCTAGCTAAACGAGGTTGCAAGGCTGCACTTCCTGAAGCTACGGCTAAAACTTCGCCACCAAGTGCTTCTTTCCATTTTGAAAAAATCAATTTCCTAGCAATTTTTAGTTGAAACTCGTACCATCCTCCATTTGCGCCATAGGGTTCAAACTTTTGCCCTAATTCTAGTGCCCAAAAGAAAAGTGTTTTTTTAATGCCGGTAAGATCGCTGCCTTTGGCCACAATTTTATCGTACACTTTTTCTAGCAAACGTGGTACTGCAGAAAAAACTTGTGGCTTAACTTCACGAAGGTTATCGCCAATAGTTTCCATGCTTTCAGCAAAGTAGATTGAAACTCCTGTTACCATATATAAATAGAGCAACATTCTTTCATAAATATGGCAAACAGGTAAAAAGCTTAATGATTTAGCAGTAGAATCAACCGGTAATCTTTCCATAGAAGATAAAGAGTTAACCACAATATTTTGGTGTGATAGCATTACACCTTTAGGAACACCTGTAGTTCCCGAAGTATATATTATTGTTGCTAAATCTTCTGCTTTAACTTCACTCTTTAGTTTTTCAACATCTTCTTGGTTGCCTGATTTTCCAAGCTCTGTAACTTCACTCCAATGTTGTGCACCTTTAATTTCATTAAAAGTGTAAACCCCTTCAAGGGTAGGTACTTCATTTTTTATGTGAGTTACCTTTTGTAGCAGTTCTTCATCTGAAACGAAACATAACTTTACCTCAGCATGGTTAAAAATATACTTGTAATCTGCCTCAGAAATTGTTGGATAAATTGGAACATTAATGGCTCCTATTTGGGCTATACCTATATCCATCATACACCACTCGGGGCGATTATTAGAAATCATAGCGATTTTATCGCCTTGTTTTATACCAAGTTTCAATAAACCTTTACTTGTATTATTAGCTTTTTCTAAGTATTCTTCTGTAGAAGTTGGAATCCATTCGCCATTTATTTTGGCTACTAAGGCATCTTTTTGTGGGTAATTTTCTTTTTGATAATATAATACATCAAACAGGCGGGATACGTCTTTAAGTTCCATAAGCAGTTTTTAGAAGCTATAAATATAATT
>JAAZVO010000180.1 GCA_018623405.1 Crocinitomicaceae bacterium | reverse complement strand
GTAGAAAGGCACCTTTTAGATTGCGAGTTTTGTGCAGATGCTTTGGCGGGAATAGAAGAAACCAATCATTTTCATGGTTTTAAAGATGATATAGATATTCTAAAAACTAGAATTGAGAATAGGGTAGCCGAGGAAGATAAAAAGGTAGCCATAAATTGGCGTTTAGTAGGGCTTGCTGCAACTGTAGTTATTTTGGTTGGGGTAGGAAGTTTGTTCTTTTGGTTAGGAGAACCGGCTCCCACAAAGCCGCAAGTAGCAGAAAAAAAGGTAGAGCCCAAAAAAGAGGAACAAAAGCCTCTGCCGCTGCATCACGATACTTTAGAAGAAATAAATATTTCGCCACCTCAAAGAACCTTAGTGGCAGATGCAAAACCAAAACCGGCAGTGGTTGAAGATGCTGAGGAGGAAGTTGAAATAGAAGCTGATATGGAGGTAGAAACTATTGCTGACGCAGCTATTGAAGAGCCTGATGGAACAACATTAAGCATTGAAAAGGCTGAATTTACAAGCGCCCAACCTATGTTTTCATCACCTCAAACAACAAATTCGCTAACAAGTAAAATATCAAATAATGCAAATGCAGGAAATATCTTAATAGAAGACACCCTAAACATTTTTAAACCAACCGATGAGGTAATTGCAGAGGTAGTTAAGGTAAAAGAAGAAGCTACTTTAGAAGCAATAGAAATAACACCTGTAGATGATGTTCAAATGTTAAGCACTATTTCTTCGGCAGAAGAAAAAACGGCAAAAAGAAAGGCAGATTTGGCTGAGCCGCTCACTCCACAACCCCTAACAGGTTTTAAAGCGTATGACGAGTATTTAAAAAACAACCTTAAATACCCTGCAGAGGCCGAGCAAAATAACATTTCGGGCAGGGTAGTAGTAAGTTTTAAACTGAATGAATATGGTAAACCTACTCGGGTAAAAGTTGAAAAAGGCTTAGGTTATGGCTGCGATGAAGAAGCAATTCGTTTAATTGAAAATGGCCCACTTTGGAATATGGAAAGCAAAGACAGGGTAGAGTATAGGGTGGAGTTTAAATAAAAAAAATCCTGCTCAACTTAATGAACAGGATTTTTAAATGGTGCGGGTGGCAACCTACATTGCATTTCGGTTTGCTAAAAGAGGGACTTACTTCGTATCGTTAACACTCTCTCAGCACAGGCTTCTCGTCCTTCTTTTTTATTTCACTTTGTTACATAAAAAAAGCCCCTTCAACAAATTGAAGAGGCTCCCTTACGTTGTGCGGGTGGAGGGACTCGAACCCCCATGCCGCGAAGCACTAGATCCTAAGTCTAGCGTGTCTACCAATTTCACCACACCCGCAAGAACTTCCCTAAAAAGGGTTGCAAATATAAATTTTATTTCAATGAGAAAAATGGGTTTTTAGCCAATCTACAATTGCTTTTTCAATTTTTGCTCTGTATTTGTACATCATTTGGTGGTTGCCTCCTTTAATAACATGGTCGGGATTTTGTTTTTTGATAGGAAATAATGGGTCTTTATCTCCATGAACATGAAATACAGCCGTTTTTAATTCTTTAGGATGCCACTGCACGCTCAGTTCAGTTTGCTTAATCATGCCTTTTGCAGTTGTCTTTAAAATCATGTCTTTTAAAATCTTTCGGTGCTCTTTTTTCCAAACGCCTACGGCTAGCCATGCGGTATTAGCAATAAACCACAACAATAGCGGGTTCATAATTCTGTAAAGCGGAAAGCGCTCGGCAAATCGCATAATCCATGGCCTTTCACTTTCTTTTCTAATGGTAGAAACTAATATCAAGGCTTCTGTTTTAACCAAGTGGCTCAACTCTTGTGCAATCATGCCACCCATAGAAACGCCCAATAAAAAAATTGGCCGGGTTTGGTCAATTTGCGAGATTAACTTTTGGGCATAATCCTCCATACTTTTTGCCTCAATAAAAGGAACCCATTCTATGGCTTTCCACTCAAACGGACCAAAGTTGTATTCCCAAAATAACCTATGGTCTGTTGCTAACCCCGGAATAAGGTAAATAATTGGTGATTTACTAGTTGGTTTTTGCATCTCTTTCTTTAACGTATCTCTTTTAGAATGGTTAGTTTTACATCAAAATTTTTTCATGAAAAGTATTGTTCCGGGCAGCATTCCAATTCCTCAATTTCATGGTTATTTATTAGGTGCAGTGGGTCCTCGCCCAATAGCCTTTGCAAGTACAATTGATGAAGATGGAAATCCAAATTTAAGCCCTTACAGCTTTTTTAATGTTTTTGGCGCCAATCCACCAATTGCTATTTTTTCTCCGGCCCGCAGGGTAAGAGACAATACTACCAAACACACCCTCGAAAACGCCAAAACTACCAAAGAGGTGGTAATCAATATTGTAAATTACAGTATTGTTGAGCAAATGTCGCTTTCAAGCACCGAGTATGCAAAAGGAGTAAATGAGTTTGTTAAGGCAGGTTTAACTCCGCTGAAAAGTGAAATTGTAAAGCCATTTAGGGTAAAAGAGAGCCCTGTGCAATTAGAATGTAAGGTGAAAGAAGTTGTTGAAACAGGCACTGAAGGTGGCGCCGGCAACTTAATTATTTGCGAAGTAGTGATGATGCACATCAACGAAGAAATTTTGGATTCAGAGGGTAAGGTTGACCCAAAAAAAATTGATTTGGTAGGCCGTATGGGCGGCGATTGGTATGTTCGTGCCAATGGCGATGCGCTTTTTGAAGTAGCCAAGCCCTTAAGAACTTTAGGCATTGGAGTAGATCAAATTCCTGAAGATATAAGGTTAAGCAACACTTTAACGGGGAATGATTTAGGTAAACTTGGTAATGTAGAAGAATTACCTAATGAAACCGATGTAAACGAGTATAAATTAATGGAGTTGGCCGATCTTTTTCAAGAGCTTGAAGACGAACCTGTGGAGTTGGAAAAAAGATTACACCAATTGGCGCATGAGTTACTTGCAGAAGGAAAAGTTGAGGAGGCATGGAAAACATTGCTAACTTTTAATAACTAGATAAAAGAAGAACGACAAAGGAGTAATGACCAATATTACTAGAGTTAAAAATTAATAATTTCAAAATATGAGTTTAGAAGTAGAAGGAAAAGTTAAAGTATTAATGGATAAACAAACCTTTTCAAGTGGGTTTGAAAAAAGAGAATTTGTAATTACCACACAAGAGCAATACCCGCAAGACATAAAGTTTGAGGCAATCAAAGATAAAATTACGATGCTAGATGCCTTAAATCCGGGAGATATGGTAAAGGTTTCTTTTAACTTAAGAGGAAACGAATACCAAGGTAAATATTACGTTAACCTTCAGGCATGGCGAGTGGAAAAACCTCAGGTTACTGATTCGCCTGCCCAAAATAACGAGCCACCGGTTGCAGATTATCCTCCATTTGAAGAGCCTGCCAATGGTGATGATGATGACCTTCCATTTTAATTGATTGGATTTTTTTGAAAAATACGCGGCTTGGTTTAGGCGAATACTTCCTTCGCCTTTTACCATAGCTGTGCTACTCTCCATTTTCACCTACTTTCTTGCCTTATTTTTCACTATTCCCGAGCAAGAAAATCATATTTCGTACGGATTAAAAATTTTGCAGTATTGGGAAACCAGCCTTTGGAATGGAGGTCTTTTGGTTTTTGCTGTACAAATGATGCTTATGTTGGTTTTGGGTCATGTTTTGGCCCTTACAAAACCAATCAATTTCGTTATTCAAAAAGCTACAAGGTTTTGTAATACCACAGCAAATGCGGCATTTGTAGTAACTTTCCTAACCATTTTAGTGGCCTACTTCAATTGGGGTTTAGGGTTAATTTTTGGAGCAATTATGGCTCAAAAAGTAGGGGAGCATGCAAAGGCAAAAAACCTCGCAATAAATTACCCTTTTATTGGGGCGGCAGGTTATGTAGGATTAATGTTTTGGCACGGTGGGTTATCGGGAAGCGCACTGGCAAAAGTTGCCGAGCCCGGTCACTTAAAGAGTTTGCTTCAAAACGCAAATGTTTCAGAACAAATCATCGCCCAACTTCCTGAAAAAATTACCTATGCAGAAACCGTATTTTCAGGTATGAACCTCACTTTGGCATTTATAGGAATAGTATTGGTGCCAATTATTTTATGGAGGGTGGGCAAAAGCATAAAATCCGAAGCATTTGAATTAAAAGCTCATCAACCTGTTTTTGCTAAGCCAATGGAAAAGTTGATTGGTGCAGAGCGGTTAGACCACTCTAAAGCGCTTGCCTTTTATTTTGCCTTGGTAATTTTAGGTGGCGTAATCCTTAAAATTTTGATTTTAGATAAAGGCGGATTTATTGGCTTTTTTACGCCAAATAACATCAACTTCTTGCTACTTGGTTTAGGGCTTTTGTTTCATGGAAGTTTTAATAATTTTTTGAAGGCAGTAGATGCAGGCATTAGTGGAGTAAGTGGTATTTTAATTCAATTTCCACTGTATTTCGGGATAATGGGCATCATGAACCAAAGTGGAATGGTTGAAGGAATGAGTAACTTTTTTGTTTCCATTAGTAATGAAACAACTTTTCCAATTTTTACTTTTTTAAGTGCAGGCTTGGTTAACTTTTTTGTGCCCAGTGGGGGAGGTCAGTGGGCAATACAAGGGCCCTTAATTGTACAATCGGCCTTAGAAATTGGGGTTCCCTTAAACAAGGCTATTTTGGCTTTGGCCTATGGTGACCAACTCACTAATATGTTGCAACCCTTTTGGGCTTTACCACTTCTAGGAATTACCGGATTAAAAGCAAAAGAAATATTGCCCTATACCTTTTTGCTTTTTGTGATAGGGTTTGTGATTTTTATTATTGGGCTATTGGTTTTCTAGTCGGCTTTTTATTTCCTTGGCAATTACTTTGGCGTGGTCTCTACCGTTTTCAATAAACACCGATTCTGTTTTTACGCCTGCCATTACTGTTCCGCACAGGTATAAATTAGGAACATTGCTTTCATAGGTTTGAGGGTTAAACTTAGGAATTAGTGAGTTGGGTGCTACCTTTAGTTTTAACTTTTTCAAAAAGCTAACATCAGGTAAATAGCCCACCAACATTAACACAAAATCTGCCTGAATGCTTTCTAATTCGCTAGTTAAATTGTTTTTAACCACAATCTCACCTTCTTTTATTTCTTGAATTATCCGGTTGAATTTGGTTTTTATTTTTCCTTCTTTAATCCGATTTTTTAAATCGGGAATTAACCAATATTTGGCAGTCCTTTTAAAGTCATCTCCTCGGTGAACAACAGTTACATCCACATCATGCCTGTATAATTCTAAAGCTGCACTCACAGCAGAATTACCTGCACCAACAATTACAGTTTTCGAAAAAGAATAATCAAAAGGCTCATCATAATAATGGGTTACATGCGGTAAGTTTTCGCCAGGTATTCCCAACTTTCGAGGGAAATCAAAATAGCCTGTGGCTACAATTAAAAACTTGCAAGTAAATTTTCCTTTTTTATTGGTTTTTACCTCGAAAACACCATCAGTTTTGGTAACATCTACCACAGTAGTATGCAACAATAAATTAGGGTCGTAATAGGAAACTACCTTTCTGTAATATTGTAAGGCTTCGGTTCTTGTAGGTTTAACGTTTGAGGTTGGAAAAGGAATTCCGCCTACTTCAATATTTTCTGCTGTAGAAAAGAAAACCATTCGCTTTGGGTATTTGCGAATG